>DASVSK010001043.1:0-2827 GCA_036388135.1 Pyrinomonadaceae bacterium
GAGGTTCAGCGTCAGGTCGTCGCGCACCTTCCAGTTGTCCTCGAAGTAGAAGTTCGACTCGTTGATGCGGTTCTCAAGGAAGAACGGCCCGTAGCCCTTCTGGAAGTTGTTGACGCAGCCGTTCAGGAACGAGTAGAAGGCCGAGGGGATGCCGGTCGGGTTCGCGGCGTTCGTGACGGCCGGGTCGCGGTAGGTGAAGCCGTTGCAGGTGGCGCTGTTGAACTGGTAGAAGCCGCGCGAGAAGTTGTCAGCGAGGTCGTCGAGGCGCTGGCGGCGGACGTCGGTGCCCGCCTTCACGAAGTGCCGCCCGCCGGTGACCGAGATGTTGTAGACGAACTGGTTGTCGGTCTGGTAGCGCTGGATGGGGAAGTTGCCGGCGCTGCCGATGGTGGACTGCGTGCCGACGGGCGCGGGGTTGGTGAAGCGCAGGACGGGGGTGTCGTTCCCGGCGGCGATGTTGACGAGCGTGGTGCGCAGGCCGAGGCCGTAGCGGAACTCACCGACGACCGTGGGCGAGAAGAGGTGCGTCCAGGTGAGCCCGACGTTCTGCTGCTTGTGGTTCTGGTCGGCGCGCTCGCCGGGGATGAGGTCGGCGGCGGTGAACCGCTGGCGCGTGTAGTGCCAGCGACCGAAGAAGCTGTCGGCCTCGCGCGGGTTCCAGTCGAAGCGGCCCGAGTAGTCGCGCGCCGGGAAGTCGAAGCCCTGCTGGCCGCGCCAGACGCGCGGGCCGCTCGCCGGATCGTTCGGCGTGACGCCCTCGAACCGGTTGATAACAGACTGGATGAAGGCGCGGTTGGCCGGCGTGTCGTTGGCCGGGGTTTGCAGGAACCAGTTGGCGGGGTTGCGCTCGGCGAGGGTGAACACGTCGCGCGAGATGTTGTTCGCGCCCGAGTTCTCGGTGTGGTCGGCGCTGACGAAGCCGAAGAGGCGGTTCTTGAGGACGGGGAAGCCGGAGGTGAAGCCGAACTGGTTGCGGCGCGTCACCCCTTTGCGCGCGCCGGGGCTGAAGACGTTGTTGGTGGCGTTGAGCGCGCTGTCGTTGTGGTACCAGTAGACGTCGCCGTGGAGGCTGTTCGTGCCCGACTTCGTCTGCACGAGCACGACCGCGCCGTAGCCGCGCCCGAACTCGGCCGTGAAGTTGTTGGTGATGACCTGAAACTCCTTGATGGTCGAGAGCGAAGCGCCCTGGCGGTTCTGGTTCTCGCTGGAGTCGTCGTTGTTGACGCCGTTGATCTGGAAGGTCGCGCCGCGCGTGCCCGTGCCGTTGAAGTTGATGGAGGAGCCGGAGGAGGCCGTCGGGTTGTTCTGCCCCGAGGTCGGGTTCTCCTGGAAGCCGGTGAAGGTCTCGGCGAGCGTCAGGAAGTTGCTCTGGTTGAAGGTGGGCTTGTCGAGAATCTCCTGCTCGCTCAGCCGTCCCTTGATCTCGGCGTTCGTCGTGTTGATGGGCCCCTCCGAGGTGGTGACGGTGACGGTCTCGCCGACCGTGGGACTTAGCGTGAAGTCGGCGAGGACGTTCTGGTTGAGCAGCACCTCCACGGCCTCGCGCCTGACCGAGCCGAAGCCACGGCCCGCGGCCGTGACGTGGTACCTGCCGATGGGCAGGAAGGGGGCGAAGTAGGAGCCGTCCTCGTTGGTGTTCAGGGTGCGCTCCTGCCCTGTCTCGACGTTGCGGATCGAAACGGTCGCGCCGGGCAGCACGGCGCCGTCGGGGTCTTTGACGGTGCCCTGCAACGTGCCGGTGACGGTCTGCGCCGAGACCGCCGCGCACAGGCAGAGAAGGCAGGCGGCGAGAGCAACTGAGCGTTTAATCATGGTTCTCCTCGAAATGCGTCCGCGGGGATGCCAGACCGTTGGCGCTCGCCGGCCGCATACCCGGCGAGCACCCGACACGAACCGGCTGCCACAGCCACCCTGAGCCCGTTAACCGCCTTGATTGTTAGAGCCTTTGAAGGAAAGAAAGGAGCCGCCCGGATTCTCCGGCGAGCTTCGGCCGTACATTTTATAGAGATTGTCCAATAATCAAAACTAAAAGATTTTATATTTCAGGTTGGAAAGTTTTATGTCAGGCGGGTCGAGCGCCCTCGCCGGAACCTTCGGCGGAAAGAACTGCGCTCACTTCTTTTTGTCCGCGAGTGTTATCAGGTGACGGAACGGCGAGTTTTTGTTTTCGGGGTTTCGCAGCCTCTCCAGATAACGTGTAATCGTTTTTCTATCTTTACCAATCTCCTCGGCCACCTTGTTGATTGATTTTTTGGTGGAGCGTCGCTCGATGAACCAGCCGAGGAGCAGGTCTTCGGCCTCGCCTATGTTTTTCCCGCTCAGGTCAAGGTACTCGGGCATCAGGTTCTCAACCGCCCTCCTCCTGTCCTCGACGTACTTATGGTCAATCTGGCTCTCAAGGGTCTTGGCGCTCACCAGATGCCGGTGGGCCTCGATGTAAAGCTCATTCAGGACGTACGCCTCGGCCAGCACGAGGTGCCCCATGGCGAGCAGCCTGGGGTTGCCGCCGGTGCTCAACTCCACGACGGCGTCGCCGCTCTTTAAGGCTTCGGCGGCGTTGCGGAGAAATAGTTGCACCGTGCCGTAGGTGACCAGGCTCTCAATCGTGTCGATCAAACTCTTATTCTCGGAACGCTCAATGACGTCCAACAGGCTCTCGGCGTCGCGGCAGCTCATGACCCCCGCCCGCGAGCCGGTCGCATCCATGAAGGCCGCCTCGCTGTGGGCGAGGGCGTTCAGGAGCAGGCCGCCGTCCCTGCCCCCTTCGGGCGTCTGCGCCCAGCTCTGGTAACACGCGCGCGCGCGGAGGACGTTGATTCGCGACCTC
>DASVSK010001044.1:0-6990 GCA_036388135.1 Pyrinomonadaceae bacterium
TAGGGCGCGACGCCCGGGGGACCAACCGTCATGACGAACAAGCTGACCTTCGTGATCCTGAGCAGCGGGCTGGAGAACTTCAAGGAGCTGCGCGCGGCGCTCGCCACGCAGGAGGGCGCGCGCGTGCTCGTCGGCGGCGACGACCCCGAGCAGGTCTTCCCCGAGATAGAGCGCCTCTCGCCGAGCGCGGCCGTCGTCGTGCTCGGCGCGGAGCCCGAGGCGGGGCTGCGCTTCGTCGAGCGCGTCGCGCGCGAGTGCCCGCGCACCGCCATCATCTGCGCCTCGCGCGACGCCTCGCCCGACACCATCCTGCGCTCGATGCGCGCCGGCGCGCGCGAGTTCCTGCGCCTGCCCCTGCGCCCCGAGGAGTTCGCCACCGTCTACGGGCGCACGGCCGAGTTCTGCGCCGTCCAGCCCGAGACGCCGAAGAGGCGCGGCCGCGTGCTGTCGGTCTTCTCCTCGAAGGGCGGCACGGGCACGACCTTCATCGCGACGAACGTGGGGGCGGCGCTGCGCGCCCCGACCGTGCTGCTCGACCTGAACCTCCAGGCCGGCGACCTCGGCCTCTTCCTCGGCGTCGAGCCCAAGTTCTCCATCGCCGACCTCGTCGAGAACGTGGGCCGCGTGGACGACGCGCTGCTGCGCAGCTACCTCACGCCGCACACGGCTAACCTCTCGCTGCTGGCCGCGCCGCGCGAGGCCGACTCGGCCGACGACATCGAGGCCGAGCACGTCTTCCAGGTGCTCGAAATCCTGCGCGAGCGCCACGACTACGTCGTCGTCGACCCGCAGCACACCTTCGACGCCATCACGCTCGCCGCGCTCGACCAGTCGGACGAGATACTGCTCGTGCTCACGCTCGACATCCCGGCCATCCGCAGCACGCAGCGCGCGCTGCAAATCTTCGACCGGCTCGGCTACCCGCGCCACAAGCTCCACGTCGTCGTCAACCGCTTCAGCAAGCAGATCGACCTCGACCTCCGCCAGGTCGAGCGCTTCCTCGGCGAGCGCGTGATGGGCTACGTCCAGAGCGACTACAAGACGGCCGTCAACTCCATCAACCTCGGCCAGCCGCTCGTCGACTCCGACCCGCAGTCGAAGATAGCGACCGAGCTGCGCCAGATCGCCGGGCGTTTCGGCGCGGCCGCGCCGGCCGCCCCCCCGCGCGAGCCGCGCAAGGGGCTGCTCGGCTCGTTCTTCAAGAAAGAGAAGGCGAAGGCCGCGGGCGGCCAGCTCCCGGCCGTCGGCTAAAAACTGAAAACTGAAAGCTGAAGACTAACAACCATGTCACTTCGAGAAAGACTCATCAGGGAGACGGGGCCGGGCGGCGCGGCCATCTTCGCGCGCACGGACGAGGCGGCGGGGCCGGGGGGCGGCAACGTCTACCAGGAGATGAAGGCGCGCCTGCACCGCGCCATCATCAACCGCATGGACCTGACCAAGCTCGGGCAGCTCGACGCCGAGCAGCTCCACGCCGAGGTCTCGCGCCTCGTCGAGGACTTGATTGCCGCCGAGAACGCGCCGCTCTCCGCGGGCGAGCGCGAGCGCCTCATCGGCGAGGTGCGCCACGAGCTGTTCGGCCTCGGGCCGCTCGAACCGCTCCTGGCCGACCCCGACATCTGCGACATCCTCGTCAACTCGCCGAAGAAGGTCTACATCGAGCGCCGCGGCAAGCTGGAGCTGACGAACGTCGAGTTCAAGGACGACGAGCACCTGATGCGCGTCATCGAGCGCATCGTCTCGACCGTCGGGCGGCGCATCGACGAGTCTTCGCCGATGGTTGACGCGCGCCTCCAGGACGGCTCGCGCGTCAACGCCATCATCCCGCCGCTCTCGCTCGACGGGCCCGTCCTCTCCATCCGCCGCTTCGGCGCGGAGCCGCTGCGGATGTCGTCTCTCATCGAGAAGAACGCGCTGACGAAGGACATGGCCGACATGTTCGAGATGTGCGTCCGCGCGCGCCTGAACGTCCTCATCTCGGGCGGCACGGGCGCGGGCAAGACGACGCTCCTCAACGCTCTCTCCTCCTACATCCCCGACGACGAGCGCATCGTGACCATCGAGGACTCGGCCGAGTTGCAGCTCCAGCAGCCGCACGTCGTCCGGCTCGAAACCCGCCCGCCCAACATCGAGGGGCGCGGCGAGGTCTCGCAGCGCGAGCTGGTCAAGAACGCGCTCCGCATGCGCCCCGACCGCATCGTCATCGGCGAGGTGCGCGGCGGCGAGGCCATCGACATGCTCCAGGCGATGAACACCGGCCACGACGGGTCGCTGACGACCGTCCACGCCAACACGCCGCGCGACGCGCTGGCGCGGCTCGAAACGATGATTCAGATGACGGGGATGCGGCTCTCCGACCGCGCCATGCGCCAGCAGGTCGCCTCCGCGCTCGACCTCGTCATCCAGGCCGCGCGCCTCTCCGACGGCACGCGCCGCATCACCTCCATCTCCGAGATAACGGGCATGGAGGGCGAGACCATCACGATGCAGGAGATTTTCCACTTCGAGCGCAAGGGCGTGGACAAGGACGGCAAAGTCGTCGGCCGCTACCGCCCGACCGGCGTCCGCCCGCGCTTCGCCGAGCGACTCAAGCAGTACGGCATGCAACTGCCGAGGGTCTTCTTCGAGGAGTAGTCAGTAGACAGTAGTCAGTAGTCAGTAGCCGGTAGGCTCCGCTTGCCGGGTGCTGACTCTAACACCCCGACGATTCGCCGACGGCAGTTCTTCTACTGACTACTGACTACTGACTACTGACTACTGTCTACTGACTACCGTCTACTGGTGAAACAATGATCCCCTTTCTGGTCTTCATCACCTGCATGTTCGGCGTCTTCGGCGCGTACCTCCTGGCTACGCGCGGCACGGAGGCGAAGCGGAAGCGCCTGCAACAGAGGTTGTCGGACGCGCTGCTCTACTCGAAGCGGTCGGACGACGAGGAGGTCCGGCTCGCGCGGCAGGAGCTGATGAGCGAGATACCCGCGCTCAGCCGGCTCCTGATGGGCGTGCGCGTGGCGACCTCGCTGCGGCGGATGCTCGACCAGGCCGACCTCCACATCACGGTCTCGCGCCTGCTGATGCTCGCGCTGATGGCGGGGCTGCTGGCGGCGCTCGCCGTCTCGATGCTGACCATCTCGAAGCTGCTGATGGTCGGCGCGGGGGCGGTCGCGGCGGCCATCCCGTTCGCGCACATCGCGTACAAGAGGAAGAGGCGGCTCAACGCCTTCCTCGAACACCTCCCCGACGCGCTGGAGCTGATCAGCCGCGCGCTCCAGGCCGGCCACGCCTTCGCCGAGTCGCTCCACATGGTCTCGACCGAGATGCCCGAGCCCATCGCCACCGAGTTCCGCAAGACCTACGAGGAGCAGAACCTCGGCCTCTCGCTCAAGCTCGCGCTCGAAAACCTGTCGGAGCGCGTGCCGCTCTTGGACCTCCGCTTCTGCATCACGGCCATCATGATTCAGCGCGAGACGGGCGGTAACCTCGCCGAGATTCTGGAGAAGGTCTCGCACACCATCCGCGAGCGCTTCCGCATCCTCGAAGACCTCAACACGCTGACGACCAGCTCGCGGATGTCGGCGTGGATTCTCTGCGGCCTGCCCGTCTTCGTCGCGCTGGCCGTCACCGTCATGAACCCCGACTACATGAGCGTCCTCTGGCGCGACCCGCGCGGCCACAACCTGCTCTTCGCCGCCGGCTTCATGCAGATCATGGGCATGCTCATCATTCAGAAGATTCTGAAGATAAAGATTTAGTGAATGGTGAATGGTGAATGGTGAATAGATAAAGCCCGCCTACCATTCACCATTCACCACTCACCATTCACCGGAGCGAAGCGACGTGTTAATCATCACCATCTCGATTTTCGTGTGCGTCACGCTGGGCGTGATGGGGCTCTACTGGCTGATGTTCCGCCCGACGAGCGCGGCCACGGAGCGGCTGAAGAACATGGGCGGCGCGGGCGGCGGGGCCGGGATGCCTTCGTCGCTCGAAGCCGAGGACTCGGCCGTCGGCGCGCTGGCCGAGCGGATGGCCTCGCCGCTCAGGCGGCTCGCGCCGCCGTCGGCCGCCGAGGCGCGCAAGGTGCAGAAGAGCCTGATGCACGCCGGCATCCGCTCCGAGAGCGGGCCCGTCATCTACCGCGGCCTGCAGTTCTTCTCGCTCGTCTTCTTCCCCGGCGTGGTGGCCTTCGGCTGCGCCGTCACGGGCCGCCCCTTAAGCAGCGCCGTCATCGCCATCGCCGTCGCCGTCGTCAAGGGCGCGATCCTGCCGGGCTTCATCCTGAGGCGGCTCATCGCGCGCCGCCAGCAGCGCCTGCGCTGGGGGCTGGCCGACGCGCTCGACCTGATGGTCGTCTCCATCGAGGCGGGCCTCGGCCTCAACGCCGCGCTCGTCCGCGTCGGCGAGGAGCTGCGCGAGGTCCACCCCGACATCAGCGAGGAGTTCGAGCTGTGCAACCTTGAGATACGCGTCGGCCGCGAGCGCGACGAGGCGCTGCGCAACCTCTCGGAGCGCGCGGGCGTCGACGACCTCAAGAGCCTCGTCGCCATGCTCATCCAGGCCGACCGCTTCGGCACCTCCATCTCGCGCGCCGTCCGCGTCTACGCCGACTCGCTGCGCACCAAGCGCCGCCAGCGCGCCGAGCAGGCCGCGCAGAAGGCCGCCGTCAAGCTGCTGATGCCGCTCGCGCTCTTCCTCTTCCCGACGCTCTTCATCGTCATCCTCGGCCCGGCCGCGCTCAACCTGATGGACACCCTCGGCAACATGTAAGCGAGACAGGAGACACCGACATGAACACGCGCAGAGTCATCATCATCTTCGCCGCCTTCGCAATGCTGGTGAGCGCCACCGCGCTCTGGGACGCGCAGGGCGACGAGCGCGAAGGCGACACCGCCTCGAACGTCGTCGCCTCTTCGGGCTCGGAAGCGGGCTCGGACGCCGCCGCGCCGAAGAAGAAGGGCGGCGGGCTCTTCGGCAAAATCTTCAAAGCGCCGTTCAAGGCGGTCGGCAAAATCTTCGGCAAGGGCGACGACGACCGGAAGCTCGCGCGCATGACGGAGAAGGACGCCGGGCGCTTCGAGAGCGCGGGCGTCGTCCGCGTCGAAGACCGCGACAATAAGCGCCCCGACATGAAGGACGAGGGCGGCGCGGCCCGCGACTACATGGAGCGCGGGCGGGCGCACCTCGAAGCCGGGCGTCTGAACGAGGCCGTCGCGGAGTTTTCGCGCGCCGCCTCGCTCGACCCGAAGCTCTCGCAGGCGCACAGCCTGCTCGCCGTCGCCTACGACCGCAAGGGCCTGCGCGAGCGCGCCGAGGACTCCTACCGCCGCTCCGTCGACGTCAACGACCGCGACCCCGAGGCGCTCAACAACCTCGGCTACTCGCTCTACCTCAACGGCAACTACCGCGCGGCCGTCGACAAGCTGAAGCGCGCGTCGAGGCTCGCGCCCGCCGACACGCGCATCCTCAACAACCTCGCGCTGGCGCAGGTGAGGCTCGGCAAGTACGACGACGCGTACCGCAACTTCGCGCGCGCGGGCGGCGAGTTCAACGGCCACGCGAACGTCGCGGCGCTGCTCATCCGCGCCGGGCGCGAGGAGAAGGCCGTCGAGCACCTCGAAGCCGCGCGCCGCATCCAGCCCGACTCGCAGAACGTCCTGCGCCAGCTCGCCGAAGCCTACGAACGCACCGGCCGCGGCGACAGGGCCGCCGAAGCGCGCCACGCGCTCGCCGCCGCCGACGCGCGGCAGACGCTCGCCGCCGCCGCCGGGGAGCGTTAATACCGCCCGGCGACGAAAAGAATTTACACGGATGGACAGGATGAACAGGATAAGGATTAAAGATTTCAGATTTGAGAGTTCAAACTCTTAATTCCACATCCTGTCCGTCCTGTCCATCCATGTGAATTTCATTCCGCTTACTCTGAAAGGTTGCCGAAGATGAGTCACACCGGAATCCTGACGCGCGTCGAGATTGAGTCGATGGGGCCGCCCGTGCTGGAGGAGCTGCGCGAGGCCGACGTGCCCGCGAGCTTTCTGTGCGACCTGGCGCTCAAGCACGTCGCGCAGATGCCCGAGCCGACGACGCGCGGCATCTCCGAGGAGCTGCGGCTCCCGCGCTCGCTCGTCGAGGAGATGCTCGTCCACCTGACGCGCGAGAAGATGATAGAGGTGAAGGGGCAGATCGCCGTCGGCGCGACGCGCTACGCGATGCTCGACCGCGGCTGGGATCGCGTCGAGCGCGTGCGCGGCCTCTGCGGCTACGTCGGCCCCGCGCCCGTGTCCCTGCGCGACTACTCGCACATGATGCGCCTTCAGGCGGTGCCTGCGCGCGCCGCCTCGGTCGAGACCGTGCGCGCGGCCTTCCGCGACCTCGTGCTCCCCGAGTCGCTCATCCAGACGATGGGCTGCGTCATCAACTCGCGCCGCTCGCTCTTCCTCACCGGCCCGGCGGGGACGGGGAAGACCGCCGTCGCCGAGCGCATCAACGCGGGGCTCCCCGGCCACATCTGGATTCCGTACGCCATCGAGATAGACGGCCAGATCATCCGCGTCTTCGACACGCACAACCACCGGTCCGCGCCCGCCGACGAGACGCCCACCGACTACGACCGCCGCTGGGCGCTCGTCGAGCGCCCGCTCGTCATCGTCGGCGGCGAGCTGACCCTGGACGACGCGGACCTCCAGTGGAGCGAGGCCGCGCGCTTCTACGAAGCGCCGTTCCAGTTGAAGTCGAACGGCGGCACGCTCGTCGTCGACGACTTCGGCCGCCAGCGCGTCGAGCCGCACGAGCTGCTCAACCGCTGGATCGTGCCGCTGGAGAAGCGCGTCGACTACCTGACGCTCCACACCGGCAAGAAGATAGAGGTGCCGTTCGAGCAGTTGGTCGTCTTCTCGACGAACCTCGACGAGAAGGACTTGGTCGACGAGGCGTTCCTGCGCCGCATGGGCTACCGCGCGCGCGTCGAGCCGCCGACGCCGGGCGCTTACGTCG
>DASVSK010001045.1:0-4635 GCA_036388135.1 Pyrinomonadaceae bacterium
GCCCAGAGGCGCACGCTCTGGCGGGGCGTGGTTGAACTCGTACTGTTCGGCCAGCCGGCGGACTGCGCCTCCCGGACGGAGTCTTCGGCTTGCAGGAACAATTCCCGCCCGGACTGTGACAGTATCGCGTAGGTCATCAGGCCGCGCGTGTTGGTCGTCGGCCCGCCGCCGCCGGGGGTTATGGTCTCGAACCAGCCGTAAGTCAGTTCGTGCGGCTCGCCGAGGTCGAAACGCGCCGTGGTGCCGTCGGCCAGCGGGACGGTCAGCAGACCGCCGGCGAGGCGCGCGCCCGGTCGGCGCAGGTCGAAAGAGCGCGCGTAGCGCTTCTGCCACGGGAGGCTCAGGAAGAAGAGGCCGAACAGGATGACGGAGGAGGCGATTAAGACCCACGCCCCGTCAAGGACGGGGGGCAGCAGCAGCAACAGGCCCGTGAACGCGACGGCTGCCAGCAGTGAGATGAGGGCTGCGCCGACGCCGACCCCGAAACTCACCCAGCGCGAGCGACGGATCGGCACGCCGAGCGAGCCCTCGGCGTCGGACTCCTCCGTGCGTCCGCCGACCTGCGACGGGTCGGGCCCAATCACGGGGCGGGCTCCGGCGCTTCGACCGTAGACTTTCGGGAGCGCGCACCCCCGTCGAACCGTTGCGGGCGCTTCCACACATCCGGCGCGTGGTCCTGGCGGCGTGCCGATTTGATAACGCTCTCAACCTGTCTCATGACGTCTCCGACGTACTTTTCAGGTCTGTTGTGACGTCAGATTAACACATGAGCGCAATCGGTCAGGCCGGTCTAAGTCTCACATCGGGGAGGCTTCGCGTCCCGCCATCCCGTCGATAAGCCCGGCTGCCTTCGTCCGTAAGCATAAATGAGCCCGCGCAGGAAACTCCTCTCCCGTTTCGCCGATAACCCTTTCAGAAGAGACAGGTCTGGCGCATGGAGGTGTCGAAGATGGGCTTAGCTGAGGTGGGCGGGCGAATCGTGAACGCGGCGGCGGACGCCGTGCAGGACGGGCTGAACCTCGCGCGCGAGGCCGTGAGGAACGCGGGCGCGGTCACGAATCAGCCCGTCGAGGACGGGGCCGCGCGCCTTCTGGTCGAGCGCGCCGTAGTCGCCTCGAACAACGCCCAGGACGGCACCGGCCAAACGTCCTTCGCGCCAGCGCCCGAGGGTGCCGAGCGTGACGTGCGGCTCGCGCGGCTCAACGCGAGCCTCGGTTGCGCGCCCGCGACGGCGCAGCAGCCGCCGGCCATCCCCGCGGCCCCGAGCGCCGCCGAGACCGTCCTCGTCCAGACGAAGGAGGTCACCATCAGGCGCGAGACGACGCCCGCGTCCGACCCGAGCGAGCCGCCCATCGAGCGAATCGTCTTCGACACGGGCGGCGGCGACGACCAGGTGAGGGTCACGCGCGACCCCAAGTCCGGCGCGACCGTCATCACCGTCAACGGCGAGCGGCACACCGTGCGCCTCTCGCACGACAACACGACGGGCGGCGGGCTCGCCACCGTGGACGGCACGAACTACCAGCTCTCCCGCGACGACCCGAACAACCTCAAGATTCGCCTCGGCGAAGGCAACGACCGCCTCGACGTGGGCAGGGGCGTGCGCATCAACCTGACGGTGGAGGGCGGCGTCGGCAACGACTTCATACGCACCGGCGGCGGCGACGACCGGATAGAGGGCGGCGCGGGCGACGACACCATCCACGCGGGCGTCGGGCGTGATTACGTCAACGGCTCGCGCGGCAACGACAGGCTCTACGGTGAGTCCGGCCACGACACCGTCTACGGCGGCGACGGCGACGACCTCGTCGAAGGCGGCACCGGCGACGACTACCTTGAGGGCGGGCGCGGCAAAGACCACCTGCGCGGCGCTACCGGGCGCGACGTTCTTTCGGGCGGCCTCGACGACGACCTGCTCGAAGGCGGCGCGGGCGACGACCGACTCTACGCCGGCGGCGGCCGTGACGCCCTGCACGGCGGAGCAGTCGGCGACAGGCGGAACACGGCGCGCGACATAGCCTATGCGCAGCGGGGCGAAGACACGGTCGCGCGGGGCACGAACCTCGTCAACGTCGAGTTGACGGGGACGCCCGGCAGCCGCGCGCTGCGCATCGTCGGCTCGCCGGAGTTCGTCGAGCGCGTCGAGCAGGACATAGAGTTCCTGCGCTCGTCGCCCGACGGCCGTCAGATGCTCGACGCCTTCGACGGCGCTTACGACCGGAGCCGCTCCCCGCTCCGCTCCCTGCCGCTCATCGGCCACCTCTTCAGGGACGGCAACACCGTCACCATTCAGGAGCTGACCGAAGAGGACAACGGCTTCGCCGACTGGTCGCGTCGCACGACGGGCGGGCCGCACCCGTTCCTCGACGCGAGCGGCAACACCGGCTCGTCCGACAACGCGACCATCTCCTACAACACACGACTCAACCAGATTTACGGCCCCGACCCGAACAACGCGGCCGACCGCTGGAAGTATTTCGACCCCGTCGTCGTCCTGTATCACGAGATGTCGCACTCCTACAACATCGTGACCGGCACCTTCCAGGACGGCACCTACAGCGGCACGGGCCCGGACAGCGGCGTCATCGGTAACAACGAGCGGCAGGCGGTCGGGCTGCCGAACAGCGGCGTCCCCTTCGACAACGACTTCGACCCTTCGACGCCGGCGTCGCGCGACAACCCGCGCGCCCTGACCGAGAACGGACTGCGCGAGGAGATGAACCGGCAGCCGAGGCCCACGTACGGCGACTCCTGAGAGACGCGCGCCGACGTTTGACTGTGTGAGACGGTCGGAAGGAAGATGTCCGCCGACGGCGTGGGGCAACGGCCGCCCGCCGGGCGGACATCTTTTGTAGGCGGAATCTTTTTCGCCGGGAGGGCTAAAAGCTGTGCGAACTCTTGCGACGGTCTGGGCGACGGTGTGCGCCGCCGTCCTGCCGCTCGGGCTGGTGACCGACAGCGCCTGCTCGTCCGGCGGCGCGCGGCAACCGAACGTCAACCAGAGCGAGGTCAGGGCCATGAACAACAATTCGCCGGGCCCCGGCGGCGACTCGGAAGCCGCGACCGTCGACGCCCCCGCGCCGAATTCCCAACTCGACCTGAAGGCCAGCGTCCGCCGCGAAGCCGGGGGAGACATCACCGTCGAGTACAGCGTCACGAACCGCGGCCCGCGACCCGTGCTCCTGCTGAACCGCGGCGACACGAGCTTCGGCCTCGGGCCCGGCCGCGTCTACGTCGAACCGCAGGCGGACGGCACCGTGAACCTCACGCAGCGCGGCTACATGCTCCCGCCCGGCCACAGGGGCCCCGGCCCGACGGCCGCCATCTACCCCGGCGTCTCCGAACTCGCGGCCGGTCAGACCGCGAAAGAGACGGTGTCCGTCCGCGCGCCCAAGTCGCGCCAACACCCGTACGGGCGCTACTACCCGAACGTGCCCTTGCCCGACCCACCGCGCCGCGTGCGCTTCTGCCTCGGCGTGGTGCCGGCCGACGCGCGGACGAAGACGACGAGGGGCACGCGCGTCCTGACAAGCCTTCAGGCGGTCGCGGCGCAGGAGCTTCTGTGCGCCGACCCGCAAGAGCTTAACTAACGGGGCGGGCGAAGTTCGGTTGGCACGCGTATCGAAGTTACCCGCTCAGGCCGGCGCGGCCTGAGCGGGTAAATTTTTCCCGGGCCCCGTATTTCTTACACCTCTCCGTCCCCTGCCGGGCTGCGCGTCCCAACAAAACTGCGGCAATGCAGACGGCATCCGAATTGTATTAACCATCCGCGTAACACTCACTGGCCCCGCGAACCGGCAGCGGAGTCCGTCCCCGCCGTCGGCTAACAATCAGCCTCATCTGTCCCCCGGCCGTCACCTGAACACGCCGCGGCGGCGCGAACGCGCTTGCCGGCGACGGCATGGCGACGGAGGCGGGGCCCACTTCCCGATCAAGAAGGAGAAAGAACATGAGAAGCCTTAAGCGCAAGATCGAACTCACCGGGTTGACGCTGTTCATGTGTGTGGTCGTGTTCGCGGGTCAGGCCGCCGCGCAGGTTCCCAAGCCTAACGTCTTTGACGGAGGCAACAGGTGGCTCATCACGGCCTTCGACGACAGTTCCACGGTCCACCAACAGTGGGCGACGCAAGGCATCTGCTTCCTCCCTTACGCGGTGGTGGGGACGCACGTCCGCGGCGTCTGGTACTCCGACACCTTCCCGAACTGGAACGGCCGCTACAGCCAGGAGGGCGATAACCTCCTGATGCACGGCAACTGGGCCAACTTCCGCGGCAGCGACGGGATGGTCATCGACCTCTTTGCGGGGACTTCGTCGAAGGACGTGGGCGGGGGGCAGTGGACGGAGTGGTGGAATTTCGGCGCTAACGGCACCACCGTCGGCTTCGCCAACGCGCGCCTGAGCCGCGTCGGCAAGTGCCCGCTCCCGACGAACGTCGGCACGCTGACCCAGGCGGAGCTTGAGACGTTGAGCGCGGAACGCTCCCGCGGCGTGAGCCCGCGTCTGCGCAAGGACGGTAAGGAGGCCGATCACCCGGGCGACCCCGAACAGGTGCCGCTCCCCGAAGAGACGCAGCAATAGACACGGACGGCTGACACGCCGCGCCGTGTCGCCGACACTCAAAGGGGCGGGGGGGG
>DASVSK010001046.1:0-5105 GCA_036388135.1 Pyrinomonadaceae bacterium
CTCGCGCGTCCCCTCGGTCACGACGCGCGCCTCGACCGTCATCCGCACGCCCTCGCCGCGCCGCTCGACGGAGCGCACGCGCCCCAGCTCTTCGATGATGCCTGTGAACATGAAAACTCCCCCGACAAAAATTCGAGTCCGCCCGTGAGGTCTTCACGGGCGGACTCGTCCGCGACTCGACGACGTCTAACGCGTGGACTGCGATTCCAGCTTCTCGACCCTGTCACGCAGTTCCCGCTGGGCAACTCGTATCGGCAGGTTGTCCTCGTGCAGCAGCACAACGCCGCCCCTGATCTCTTTGACCTCTTTCTCTATCCCGCCCAAGCGGCTCTCCACTCCGTCCAGGCGTTTCTCCACTCCGTCCAGGCGTTGCTCTACGCCGTCCAGACGTGTCAGCACCGCCTCCCAGATCGGGCGCGTCTCGCGCAGGCGCGCGTCGACCTTCTCTTCGAGCGCCGTCAGCCGCCCGTCAAGCGCGTCAACTTTCGTTTCCAGCGAGTCGAGTCGAGACTCGACCCTGTCCATTCTCGCGTCCAGCCTGTCCATGCGCGTGTCGAGCGCGTCGAAGCGTGCGAAGACTCGCTCCTCGAAGGAGCGGGAGTCAGGTATGTGCTGTGTGGGGTTATCACTCATGGCGTACTCCTGCTGGCGGGATTATGAGGCTTCTCCGAGAAGCGCTCAAGCCTCGGCCCGGCCCCGTTCGCCGCCGCCTGGGTGTCGGTCGCGGACGGTCTGGAGCATGCGTCGGAAGACCTCCTCGACGGAGAGTTCGGTGGTGTCGATGACGACGGCGTCGTCGGCGATCCTGAGCGGCGAGTCGTCGCGCGTGGCGTCGCGCAGGTCGCGCTCGTTGATGTCGGCGAGCGTCGACTCGAAGGTCTGCGCGCGCCGGCGCTCGCGCTCCTCGTCGAGGCGGCGGCGCGCGCGCGACTCGGGGAGGGCCGTGAGGAAGAACTTGACGTCGGCCGAGGGGAAGACGACCGTTCCGACGTCGCGCCCGTCGAGCACGCAGCCTTCGCCGGCCTCGCCCAGCTCGCGCTGGCGGCGCACCAGCTCGCGCCGCACGCCGGGGACGGCCGAGACGACCGACGCGACGCGCCCCACGCCCTCGCCGCGTATCTCATCCGAGACGTCGCGCCCGTCGAGGTAGACGCGCAGCGAGTCCGGGTCGCCTTCGAGCCTGACCGCGGCGCGGTGCGCGACCTCGGTCAACCCTTCGGCGTCCGACTCGCCGACGCCCGCGGCCGTCGCCGCCACCGCCACGGCGCGGTACATCGCGCCCGTGTCGATGTAGAGCAGCCCCAACTCCCGTGCAAGCCTCCGCCCCAGCGTCGACTTGCCCGCGCCCGAAGGCCCGTCGATGGCGATGATGAAAGGTTTCGGCATCGGTACTCAGCAGTAGAAAGTAGACAGTAGTCAGTAGTCAGTAGTCAGTAGAAAATCCTTCGTTAGCGAGTCGCCCGAGTGTCAGCGTCAGCGGCCGCAGCGCGGAGCGCTACTGACTACTGACTACTGTCTACTCATTACTTCCCTCAGCGCCCCGAGCGCGACCTCGACGTCCGCGCGCGAGACGTCGTAGTGGGTGACCATGCGGATGGAGCTGCCGAAGCCGGAGCAGAGCACGCCGTGCGTGTCGCGGACGCGCGCGCAGATGGCGTCCGCGGCGAGCCCCGTGTCCGAGACGTCGAAGAGGACGATGTTGGTGCGGACGCGCTCGGGGTCAATCCTGACGCCGGGCAGCTCGGCCACGCCTTCGGCGAGGCGGCGCGCGTTGGCGTGGTCTTCGGCGAGCCGCGGCGGCGTCTCTTCGAGCGCGACGAGTCCCGCGGCCGCCAGCACGCCGGCCTGCCGCATCCCGCCGCCGAGGAGCTTGCGCCAGCGCCGCGCCTCCTCGATAAAGCCGCGCCCGCCCAGAAGCACCGAGCCGACCGGCGCGCCCAGGCCCTTCGACAGGCAGAACATCACGGAGTCGGCGGGGCGCGAAAGCTCGGCCACCGTCTCGCCGAGCGCCTCGGCCGCGTTGAAGATGCGCGCGCCGTCGAGATGCACCTTGACGCCGAGCGCGTGCGCGCCGTCGCAGACCTCCTCGGTGCGCCCGCGCGTCAGCACGGAGCCGCCCGCGAGGTTGTGCGAGTTCTCCAGCGCGACGAGGCCCGTGCGCGCGACGTAGTAGGGCGCGTCGTTGGCGTGGACGGCCGCCTTCACCTCCTCCCAGCGGAGGAGCCCCGCGGGGTCGGCGCTCCTGACGGGTCGCGCGAGCGCGCCGGAGATGGCGGACATCGCGGCCATCTCGTAGTTGTAGATGTGGCCGCGCTCCTCGATGACGACCTCCTCGCCGGGGCGCGTGTGGAGCTTGACGGCGATCTGGTTGCCCATCGAGCCGGTGGGGACGAAGAGCGCCGCCTCCTTCTCGAAAATCTCGGCGGCGCGCTCTTGCAGGCGGTTGACCGTCGGGTCTTCGCCGTAGACGTCGTCGCCGACCTCGGCCTCGGCCATCGCGCGCCGCATGGCGGGCGTCGGTCGGGTCACGGTGTCGCTGCGGAAGTCGATCATAAAACCCCTGGGTGTCAGACGAATGCGGAAAAGACTTCGTTCGAGAGCAGCGCGCCCTCGGGCGTCAGCCGGAGCACGTCGCCGTCCAGCTCGACGAGGCCGGCCTCGCCGAAGCGCGCGAGGTCTTCGGCGTATTCGGCGCGCACGTCGCGGCGGTAGAGGGCGCGGTGCTCGGCGAGGTCGACGCCGCGCCCCAGCAGGCGCAGCCCGAGGAAGAGCGCCTCGGCGCTCGCGTCGCGCTCGTCCAGCTCGTCGAGCGTGACGACGGCGCTGCCCTTCTCACCGACGAGCTTGACGTAGAGGGCGGCGTCGCGCTCGTTCGACCAGCGCGCGCGCCGCCCGTCGAAGGAGTGCGCCGAGCAGCCGAAGCCGAAGTAGGGCGCGCCCGTCCAGTACTTCACGTTGTGCCGAGACTCCCGCCCCGGCAGGCAGAAGTTGGAAATCTCGTACTGCTCATACCCGGCGGCGCGCGTGCGCTCGACCATCAGGCGGTACATCTCGGCGGCGAGGTCGGGGTCGGGCTCCCGGTGGCGCCCCTCGCGAATCTGCGCGGCGAGCGGCGTGCCCTCGTGGACTTCGAGCAGGTAGAGCGAGAGGTGTTCGGGTCGCAGGCTGAGGGCCTCTTCGAGGTTGCGCGCCCACGCGTCGAGCGTCTGCCGCGGGAGCCCGGCGATGAGGTCGAAGCTGAGGTTGTCGAAGCCGGCGGCGCGCAGGTCTTCGAGCGTCCGCCGCGTGTCGGCGGCGGTGTGCGTGCGCCCGAGTCGCTTCAGCTCGCGGTCGTCGAAGGTCTGCGCGCCGAAGCTCGCGCGGTTGACGCCCGCCGCGCGCAGCCCGCGCAGGCCCTCGGGCGTGACCGTGCCGGGGTTCATCTCAAGCGTCACCTCGGCGCGCGCGTCGACGTCGAAACGGCGTCGCACGGCTTCGAGCACGCGCGACACCTGCTCGGGCGTGAGGAGCGACGGCGTGCCGCCGCCGAAGTAGACGGTGTCCACTTCGACACGCCCTTCGACGCGCGCGAACGCCTCTATCTCGCACGCCAGCGCGCGGACGTAGCTCTCCGCGAGCGCCCCCTCGTAAGCCCCCGTGGCGAAGTCACAGTAGGAGCAGCGCGAGCGGCAGAAGGGGACGTGGATGTAGATTCCTGCGCGATTCATGTTCGATGATTTCGCGATTATAACACGCGGCGCGCGCGCCGGTCGTCGCCTGCTTTTTTTAAGAGTCCGCGTGTGCGGGGGCGCGCGACGACAAAGCAGGGAGGGAGGATGAAAGACGCGGTGTCTTTCATCCTCCCTCCTCCGGCGCTTCCGAGACGCCGACACGCTCGCGCGCGTGCGCGGGCTCCTGACTCTATTTCGACGCCGCGCCGAGCCGTCGCAGGCTCCCCTCGCCGCTGACCTTGCGGCGGCCGACGCCCGCCACGCGCTCGACCTCTCCGAAGGCGCGCATCAGGTTGCCGCCGAGTATCTTGAGCACGTCGCGTTCGGAGTAGCCGCGCCGCAGCAGCTCGTAGGTGATGTTCGGCAGGTCGGCGACGTCCTTGATTCCTTCGGGCAGGTTGGGCACGCCGTCGAAGTCCGAGCCGAGCCCGACGTGGTCGACGCCCGCGACCTTCGCGATGTGGTCGATGTGGTCGACCAGCACCGAGAGCGTCGTGTTCGGGAGCGGGTTGGCGTCGTTGAGCTTCTGCAACTCCTCTTCGAGAAGCTTCTCGTCGCCCGCGAAGCGCGCGCGCAGCGCCTCGCGCTGCGGCCTCAGCCGCTGGTCGCGCTCCAGCCCCGCGACGCGCACCTTCTCGTCGAGGAAGGCGGGGTAGAAGTTGACCATCACGACGCCGCCGTTGCGCGCGATGCGCTTCAGAAGCTCGTCGGGCACGTTCCGCCTGTGGTTCGAGAAGACGCGCGCCGACGAGTGCGAGGCGATGACCGGCGCTTTCGTCACTTCGAGCACGTCCGACATCGTCTCGTCCGAGACGTGCGAGACGTCCACGAACATGCCGAGCCGGTTCATCTCGCGCACGACCTCCCGGCCGAACTCCGAGAGCCCTCCGTGGCGCGCCGTGTCGCAGCAGGCGTCGGCCCACTCGTTGGTGTTGTTGTGCGTCAGCGTCATGTAGCGCACGCCGAGGCGGTAGAACTCGCGCAGCGCCGCCAGCGAGTTCTCGATGGCGTGCCCGCCCTCGATGCCCATCAGCACGCCGACCTTCCGCTCCCGCTTCGCGCGCCGGATGTCTGCCACGGAAGTCGCGAACATCAGGTCGCCCGGGTACTTCTCCAGCATGCGGTAGCTGACGTCGATCAGGTCGAGCGCGCGCCGCGCCGACCCGCCGCGCGTCAGGTAGTTCTTCGAAACCCACTCCGGCGTCGCGTACTGCCGGTCGACGTAGATGGAGAAGAACGTCCCCGTCATCCCCGACTGCTTCAGACGCGGCACGTCGGTGTGGTACTTCCCCGCCGAGGGCGTCCCCAGGTCGTAATCCTCGTCCGCCATGATGGTCGGGATGTCGTTGTGCCCGTCCACCACGATGGCCTTCTTATGCAGCGCCAGCGCGCGCC
>DASVSK010001047.1:0-5628 GCA_036388135.1 Pyrinomonadaceae bacterium
CGACGAGGCGATGCGCGGCGGCGCGGAGCGCGGGCGCGTGGTCGGCGAGTCGGTCAACTTCACGCGCGACCTCGCCAACGAGCCCGGCGCGTACATGACGCCCACCATCATGGCCGAGCGCGCGCAGGAGATCGCCAACGAGTTCGGGCTGGAAATAGACGTGCTCGACCAGGCGCGGATGGAGGAGGAGGGGATGGGCGCGCTCCTCTCGGTCGCGCGCGGCTCCGACCAGCCGCCGAAGATGATGGTGCTCACCTACATGCCCGAGGGCAAGCAGTCCATAGGGGACGGCGAGGACTTCCTCGCGCTCGTCGGCAAGGGCATCACCTTCGACACCGGGGGCATCTCCATCAAGCCGAGCGAGAACATGGAGCTGATGAAGTACGACATGACGGGCGGCGCGACCGTGCTCGGCGTCATGCGCGCCGTCGCACAGCTCAAGCCTTCCATCCCCGTCCTCGGTGTCGTGCCCTCGACCGAGAACATGCCCTCGGGCAAGGCCACCAAGCCGGGCGACGTCGTGCGCGCCATGACGGGCAAGACCATCGAGGTCATCAACACCGACGCCGAAGGCCGCCTCATCCTCGCCGACGCGGTCTCCTACGCGAAGAAGCTCGGTGCCACGCGCGTCATCGACATGGCGACGCTCACCGGGGCCGTCTCCATCGCGCTCGGCGACGTCAACACGGGCATCCTCGGCACCGACCAGCAGCTCATCGACGAGGTGATCGAGTCCGGCCGCGAGGTCGGCGAGAAGTTCTGGCAGCTCCCGCTCGACAAGGAGTACTCCAAGCAGATCAAGTCCGACATCGCCGACATCAAGAACGTCGGCGGGCGCAAGGCGGGCACCATCACCGCCGCCGCCTTCATCAAGGAGTTCGCCGACGGCATCTCCTGGGCGCACCTCGATATCGCAGGCACGGCCTGGGGAGACGAGGCCAAGCCCTTCCGCTCGAAGGGCCCCACGGGCGTCGCCGTCCGCACGCTGCTCAACTTCGTTGCGCGCGAGGCGGCGCGCGCGACCGGCGCTAAAGACGACGGCGGGAAGACGAAGTAAATTCCCTTATCATGGCCTTTCGCCGACGCCCGTGTATACATATGTGTACACGGGCGTCAACATTTGTTGACAGGTCACGGAGGGGGGGGATAAAAAAACTTGGAGAATTTCTCATTTTTTGCTTGCAAGAGATTTGGCATATGTGTTGCAATGTCGGAGTGCAAGCAGAGTCTGTGGGAGCGAGCACCACAAAAAAGTCCTCGCCCCCCTCGGTGGCCGCCCGAGGTTAAGCATCGCACCCCAGGCTCACATCTTCACACGCGTGCGTCCCGTCGGGAACTCTTAAGAGATTCCGGCGGGACGTACGCGTCTGAAAAATGTTATAGTGACGCGCGAGGGGCGACCTCCCCGCCCGGGGCGATTCGCGCGGGGCTTGTGACCCCACGGGTGCTCGCCGGCCACAGATTTTTCGGAAGCTGGTCGTGGTCGATTACTACAAAATCTTAAAGGTCAAACGGACGGCGTCTGCGGCCGAGATCAAGTCGGCCTACCGGAGGCTGGCGCGTGAGCGGCACCCGGACCTGAACGGAGGGTCGGAGGGCGCGGCGCGCGAGTTCGCGCTCATCTCGCTGGCCTATCGCACGCTGAGCGACCCGCAGGAGCGTTCCTTCTACGACTCGCAGCTCCAGCGCGCGCACAGCAGCGACTTCGGCCGCGGCTCGGTCTTCCGCACGAACAACCCGCACGCGCAGCGCCTGCGCCGCATGGCCGTCCAGGCGCGCTTCGACCGCCGCGTCGACCAGCTCATCGAGGCCGACCGGCGCGAGAACTTTGCGCTCCAGCAGGCCGTCTTCACGACCGTCACGCTCTTCCTCTCCACCTTCTTCGCCTCCTGGTTCAAGCCGCCCTTCTGGTACAAATTCCAGCTCGTCGGCCGCGCCGTCGTCATCACGCTCTTCTTCATCGGGCTGTGGCACCTGGCCGTCCGGCTCAAGGCGTGCTTCAAGCACTACACCTACAACCCGCGGTCAATTCACGACTCGATCATCAACTCCGTCGACGGCCACCCGGACAAGCCCTTCACGCGCTTCACCGCCTCGACGTTCCTCATCGTGGGCTCGCTGCTTAGCCTGGCCGGGGGGCTCTACGTCGGCTCCATCATGAAATACTTCGAGCTCTTCAACGACATACACTACCTCTTCGGCCACAGCTTCCGCCCCGACCTGCTCTTCTACCCGCCCATCGCCGTCCTCATCGTCGACACGCTCCACCACATCGCCTCGAAGATCGACTGACGGGCGCGCCGACGTCGCCGCACCCGGACGCGTCCTCCCACGCGAATCTTGCGCGCCCGTGGCGCGTCATGTATATTTCGCCGCACGAGCAGTCCCAGAGCTGCTTCATACGACAGCCGAATAGCAGAAGGGAAGCTGCCGGGAGGCGGCCGCGGGTCGGGCGCGACGAACGCCGGCCGAAACCGCGCGGCCTCGACGCACGCGAGTTCGGCACGTCGGCGCACCGCCGGTTCAAAGCCCAAGAGTTTGCGGATTACGGAGACCAAGACAAACACGGTGAAGAACCACATCGCGCGCGCCCAGGCCGCGCCGCACACGAACGCCGACGGCGCAAACGCCATCGAACGATTCGCCACGCCGCATTAGTCGTCGAGCGGTTGGCCGTCCGGCTTCGCACGAAGGGAGCCGTCCGATGGCCAGACGCATCAACGAACGACAGCGCCTCGCTCTCATGCTCGAACACATGAGCGACACCGAAGTCCACGAAGTCCTCGACTACATCTCGATCATGGAGTCGATGCGGCGCGCGGCCGCGCTCCACCCGAACCGGGACGACGAGCTGGTCTCGCTCCTCTCCGGTTCTGAGGAGAACGAGCGCGCCCGTCAGGCTTTCGAGTGGGAGTCGGTGCGGCGACGCGCCGAGCGCAAGGCCGCGCTCGCCCTCTCGGCCCGCGCATGAGACGCCACGCTGGCGCGCCCGCGCCACACAACCCGAACGCCGCCTCCGCCGCGCGATTGTCGCGGCGGGTCGTCGCCCCTTTCTTCCTGACGCTTGCCTCGGCGCTCGCCGCCGCCGTCAGCGGGCCGCCCGCGCGCGCACAGAGGGAACTCACCCCGCTCCAGCATGAGGTCAGAGTCCAGTCGGCGCGGCTCTCGTCGGCCGAGGTCGAGGAGCGGCGCGACGCGGTCGAGCGCCTCGGGGCGATGGCGCGACCCGAAGGTTCGAGGGCCGCGGCCGCGGCGCTCGGCGACTCGGCCGCCGTCGTCCGCGCGACCGCAGCGCGCGCCGTGCTCTCGCTCGCGTCGGGTGAGGCCGCCGCGCTGATCCTGCCGCTGCTGCGCGACCGCGACGAGTTCGTGCGTCGCGAGGCCGCCTACGCGCTCGGCGTCGCGCGCAGCCCGCTCGGCGTGCAGCCGCTCGCGGCGGCCGTGCAGACCGACAAGCAGCCTTCCGTCCGCGGCGCGGCCGCCGTCGCGCTCGGCCGGCTCGGCGACGCCGGGGCCGTGCCGGCGCTCGCGGGCGCGCTGACGCGGCGCCTGCGCGCCTCGGGCTTTTTCAACCGACTCCTCCGCCGCAAGGTCGAGGAGGACGAGTTCGTGCGCCGCGCCGCGGCCGTCTCGCTGGGACAGATAGGGAGCAGGGAGGCCGTGCCCGTGCTCGTCGAGGCGCTCTCCGACGCGCGCGCGCCGGGCGACGTGCGCCGCGAGGCCGCGCGCGCCCTCGGCCTCATCGGCGACCCGGCCGCAGTCCCCGCGCTCCGCTCGGTGCTCACGGACGCCGACCCTTACCTTTCGCGCATCGCCTTCGAGTCGCTCCGCAGGCTCGAACCTTCCGCCGCCGCGAGCCCCGCGGGCGGTGAGTTGTAGCCGACCTTCACGGGCGTGGTGAGTCTCTGAAAACAGAAAGGCCGGGGAAACTTTGAGTCTCCCCGGCCTTTCTGTTTTTTCGCGGACGCCGACTTAGGCGTCGGTCTTGTCGCCGCGGCTGTGGCTCTTGCGGGCCGCCCTGGCCTGCGGGAGCTGGACGGCCGCGCCGCCCGACTTCACGGCCGGCTTGTCCGACTCCTCCTCCGACTCCTGCGCTTCGGCGATGAGCGCACCGCCCGAGCGCTTCGAGAAGGAGAGCTTGCCGCGCGAATCGTCGAAGTCGACGTAGACCAGGTCGCCGAGTCCCACCTGCTCGGTGGCGACGAGGTTCGAGAGCGGGTAGACCATGAAGCGCTCGATGGCCCGTTTCAGGTGGCGCGCGCCGTACTTGAAGTCGATGCCCTCTTCGAGCAGGAAGCCCTTGGCCGACTCCGAGCACTGGAAGACGAACTTCGTGCCCGCGGACTTCATGATGCGATCCTGCACGGACTGGAGCTCCAGGTCGAGAATCTGCCTGAGGTGGTGCTCCTTCAGCGAGCGGAAGACGACCACCTTGTCGATGCGGTTCATGAACTCCGGCGAGAACTTCTTGCGCGCCGCCTCGACGGCCGTGCGGTAAATCTTCTGGTCGACCTCGGTGTCGTGCGGGTTCTTCCCGTTCTTCGAGGGGGCGAAGCCGATGCCGCCCGAGATCAGCTCGGACATCTCGCGCGCGCCGAGGTTCGAGGTCATCACGACCATCGTCTTCGAGAAGTCGACGCGGCGGTTGTCGCCGAGCGTCAGCGTCGCCTTGTCGAGGATGCCGAGCAGGAGTTGCCAGAGCGAGTCCGAAGCCTTCTCGATCTCGTCGAAGAGGACGAGCGAGAGCTTGCTCTCCTCGTTGTGGTAGCGGTCGAGGTTCTCCTGCGTGAGCATCGGCGAGGTCTCGCGGTGGCCGAGGTAGCCCGGGGGGCTGCCGATGAGCTTCGCGATCTCGTGCGAGTGCTGGAACTCGGCGCAGTCGATCTTGATGACCGCGTTGGGGTCGCCGAAGAGCACCTCGGCCGCGGCCTCGACGACGCGCGTCTTGCCCGAGCCGGTGGGCCCGAGGAAGAGCATCGTGCCGACGGGGCGGTTCGGGGGGTTCATCCCGGCGAGAAAAATCTGGTAGAGGCCGCTCATGCGGCGCACGGCGCGCTCCTGCCCCACGATGCGCGCGGCCAGCTTCTCCTCGAACTCCTGCGCGCGGGGGCTCTTCTGGTCGGGGTCGAGCAGAACGGTGTTGGTGTTGATCGTTTCTCTTTCCATTATTGCAACCATGGCTCGTCCTCCTTTGCGGGAGCGCCGGCGGTGCGCCCGGCCGGCTTGCGGGTGGCCGCCGCGCTTGGCGGCTCCCGGCCTGCGGGGCGCTTCCAGTCCTACTCCTTGCAAAGAGCGAACCGCACCTCTTTGATGAGACGTCTTAAGTCGTGGTTTGCTTTAGCGCAACGGCCGGGGGGCGGCGGCGCTCAATTGATGAGAGCACTATATATACGACAAAGGTCTTTTTGTCACCACAAAATATGCGAGACGACGATATTTTTTGCCCCCCGCGGCGCGGCGGCGGCCGGGGCGCGGCGTGACGGATCGCGGCACCCGCCCGGTGACAATAAACGGCTCGATTCAAAAAAATGAACGCGCCCGCCGTGCGTTTCTCCACCCCTAAAGGTGGAGCGCCGCGCCCGCCGTGCGGCAAAAGGTGGACTGCGCGAGGCGCGTCGACGCGCGGGC
>DASVSK010001048.1:0-5967 GCA_036388135.1 Pyrinomonadaceae bacterium
CGCTCGGCGCTGTGGCGCGAGGAGTCGCGCGGCGGCCACTACCGCCTCGACTTCCCGCAGAGGGACGACGCGCGCTGGCGGGCCCACTCGGTCATCCAGAAGGACGCGGGGCTCGGCCCCGCCGAGTCGGTCGAGTTCGCGGCCGGGGTCGAGAGCTAGGGGGAGGCTTATGGCGAGCTACGAGCAACTGCACGAGTGGGGGCTGACGCCGCGCGAGGCGGTCGAGTTGCAGAAGCGCCTGCGCGAGCGCGTGCGCATCACATCCCTGAAGAAGAAGGTCGAGACGGTGGCGGGCGCGGACATCAGCTTCAACAAGTTCGACCCGACTATCTACACCGGCGTCGTCGTGCTGCGACTGCCCACGCTCGAAGTGGTCGAGGAGGTCGGGCTCGTCTCCGAGACGAAGTTCCCGTACGTGCCGGGGCTCTTGTCGTTCCGCGAGTCGCCGTCGGTGCTCGAAGCGTGGGCGAAGCTGAAGACCGAGCCGGACGCCGTGATGTTCGACGGCCAGGGGCTCGCGCACCCGCGCCGCGTCGGCATCGCCTGCCACGTCGGGCTCATCATCAAACGCCCGACCTTCGGGTGCGCCAAGTCCGTCCTGGTCGGGAAGTACGAGGAGCCGGGCGAGGAGCGCGGCGCGTGGTCGCCGATGGTCGACAAGGGCGAGACGGTCGGCGCGGCCGTGCGGACGAAGGCGCGCGTCCACCCCATCTACGTCTCGCCGGGTCACCTGATAGATTTGGAGGGCGCGATTGACCTGACGCTGCGCTGCGACGGCGGCTACCGCCAGCCCGAGCCGACGCGACGCGCGCACCTCCTCGTCAACGCGCTCCGGCGCGGCGAGCGCGCGCCCACCTCGGAGGAGCCGCCGCAGAAACCCGGCGAGGCCGAAGGGCAGGGGAGCTTCAAGTTCTGACGCGCGCTACCCCCGCGAGAGACCCTTCACTTCGCGTCGGCGGCGCGCCTGAACTCAAGCTCCTTGAAGTCGAAGTCGGGGTTGGGGACGTCTATCTTCATCTCGCCGACCTTGCCCTGCGGGTCGAGGACGAAGGTGACCCAGCCGCGCGGGTAGGGGTAGACGACCGACTCGCGCCACTTGATGCGGAAGGTGTCGAAGTGCCAGTGCTCAAGGTCGCCGACGTAGGCGGGCGACGGCACGAGGCGCACGACGAGGCGGCCGTTCTCCTCCGCCACGCGCGCGTCGCCGTACATCACGCCGCCGTAGGTCCCGGCGTAAGACGCGAGCGGGAGCGAGGGCTTCGTGCCGGGGACGCGCGCCGCCTCCGCCTTCCTCGCCTCGGCCTCCTCGCGCTCGCGCGCCGACCTGGCGCGCGCCAGGTAGTCGGCGCTCCAGTCGCGCGGCGGGGCCCCGGTGAAGACGTCGAAGACCTTGTACCAGAGGAAGGACTGGAGCGGCGTCTCGCTGTTGGTGAGGACGACGACGCCGAGGTTCTCCTCCGGGAGCATGGCGACGCGCGAGGTCATGCCGTCGAGCCCGCCGCTGTGCGTGACGACCTTGCGCCCGCGGTAGTCGCTCAGGAACCAGCCGAGCCCGTAGAGGTTGAAGTGGACGCTCGGGTTGAACTTCTCCGCCGACTCGCTGACGCCGGAGACGACCGTCTGCGGCGTCCACATCTCGCGCGAGCGTTCGGCGCTGAAGATTTTTTTGCCGCCGTAAGTCCCGCGGCCGAGCTGTAGGCGCACCCACTCGGCCATCTCGGCCGCCGTGGAGTTGATGGCCGCCGCGCCCCCGGCCGAGTCCACGTTCGAGTAGCGGACGACCTTCACGCGGCCGTCGGTCTCGTTGTGCGGCGTCGCCACGTTCCGCGACGCCTTCAACTGTTTGAGGGTCGTGTTCGAGCGCGTCATGCCGAGCGGGGCGAAGAACTTCTCGCGGACGTAGTCGTCCCACGATTTGCCCGTCACGGCCGGCACGATCTCGCCCGCGGCGAGGAACATGATGTTCTGGTAGCCGTAGCGGCTGCGGAAGCCGTAGGTGGGTTTGAGGTGGCGCACGCGGCGGATGATCTCGTCGCGCGGGTAGGTCGTCTCGTACCAGAGCAGGTCGCCGCCGAAGGTGGCGAGCCCGCTGCGGTGGCTGAGGAGGTCGCGCACCGTCACCTCGCGCGTGACGTACGGGTCGTAGAGTTGGAACCACGGCAGGTACTTCGTCACGGGGTCGTCCCAACGGAGCTTGCCCTCGTCGACGAGCGCGGCGAGCGCCGCCGCGGTGAAAGCCTTCGTGTTCGACGCGACGGCGAAGAGCGTGTCCCCGTCCACCGGCTCGGGCTTGCCCAGCTCGCGCACGCCGTAGCCCTTGACGAAGACGACCCTGTCGTCTTTGACAATCGCCACGGAGAAGCCGGGCACCTTCCAGTCCTGCCCGGCCTTCGCCGCGTAGGCGTCGATCTCCTTCAGCCGCCCTTCGAGCGTCTGAGCGGCGAGCGCGGGGGAGAAGATAAAGAGCGCGAGCAGGAGCAGGGCGGGGCGTGCGGTTCTTTGGCGCATCTGTCGTGTGACCTCTGGGTTTTGAAAGTTTTCTTCGCGGGAGTGTCCACGCCCGGCGGGCGGGGGTGCCGTGCGGGCCATCCTCCATGAAGCCCCGTGCGGCTGTCAACACGAGGGCGGCCGCGTGCGGCGCGCGCCGGTTCGGCGGGAAAGAGAAAGGCGGCGCGCCCCACCGTCGGGGCGCGCCGCCTTTCAGTCTTGTCGCCCGGTGTCGGGGCGGGGTCTTACTTGTCGGCCTGGACGTGGAACCGTGCCGCGGGCGAGAGCGACTGGCCGGAGACCTTGTCGCGGACGCGGACGACGACCTCGTACTCGCCGGGGGCGAGGTTCGTGGTCGGCAGCAGGCGGGCCAGCGTCAGGCGCTGTCCGGCGTCGGACGAGCCGCGCCAGTCCTCGGCCTGCTTGAAGACCTCCTTGCCGTCCTTCGTCAGCACGTACTCGACGTCGATGGCGGGCCGGAGCGTCGTCTGGTCGATGCCGGTGTTGTAGACCTGCATGTAGATGCCGACGTCCTGGCCGCGCTTGTAGGTGCTCGAAACGTTCGGGATGACCTTGTACGGGCCGATGCTGAACATGCCGGGCAACTGGTCGTTGAGCGCCTGGAGCTTGACGGCGAGGACGAGCGTCGAGGTGCCGAGCTTCTCGGCCGCGAACCTGGGCACCTCGAAGCCGATGGCCTTGACCGTGGTCGCGCCCGAGTTGATGTCGCGCACCAGCAGGTCGACCTTGTAGTTGCCGGGCGCGAGCGGGAGCACGCGCTGGTAGGCCGACTTGCGGTCCTTCGCCGTGGAGAGTTCCGAGACGGTGGCGGTCGTCGTGACCGGGTCCTCGAAGCTCGTGATGCGGCGTCCCGAGAGGTTCGTCACGCGGCCGTAGATGTTGAGCCGCGCCGTCTGCACGCCGCCGACGTCCTTGAAGGTCAGGTCGTTGTTGTCGGTCTGGACGGTGATGGCCGTCATCACGCGCTCGTCCGAGGCGCGGTAGAAGTCGACCTTCGTCGCCACGTCGAGGGCGGAGAGGTCTTCCGCGCCGGTCGAGGCGGTGGCGAGCAGGCTCTTCTCCAGCACGTCGTTGACCTGCGGCGGCTTCTGGAGGTCGGTGTAGAGGATGAGGCGCGAGAACGGGCTGTCCTGCTCGCGAGCGCCGGGGCCCGAGTAGCCGAACGCGCCGCGGTTGGTGACGCGGTCGGCCTTGCTGGAGAGCCCGAGCTGCTCCATCAGCGTGAGCCCCGCGCCGGGGATGTTCAGCATCGCGTCCTTCTCGTCGGGCGAGCGGGCGATGCGGTACTCGCCGGTGCCGGTCGGGTCGACGAACTCGATCTCGATGCCCGAGCCGACGCCGGGCAGGTAGCGGTAGAACCAGATTTCGAACGGGTAGGTCGTGGTGTTGCCGCCGCCCTCGTAGGAGGGGCGCTCGTAGTTGCCGCCGGTCGGGTGGGTCTCCTTCTCGTGCGGCGCGCCGTACATGATGTAGATGCGGCCGCGGTCACTCTTCCAGCCGGGGATGCCCGAGGCGAAGTGCTGGTTGGCGTAGGCGACCCGCTCGTAGTGCTCTTCGAGGTACTCGTTCAGGTCGGTGTCCGGGTCGGGGTCGCGGCGACGCCAGAAGGCTTCGATGAACTGCTCGCGCTCCTCGTCGGTGGCGAGCTTCTTCCACGCCTTCTTCTCCTCGTCGGTGATGATGTAGGCGACGTCCTCGTCGATCCACTTCTTGAACATGTTCGAGCGCTCTTTCCTGACGTTGCGCTCGCGGTCGGGGACGTCCTGCTGGTCGCCGGCCTTCTTCTTCTGCTGCGCCATGACGGCGGGGGAGGCCGTGGCGAGCAGGCTCAGGGCCAGGGCCAGGGAACGCGTCCTCTGTAGACGGGCCATCGCTTTACTACTCCTGTTCGGTTGAGACAAAAATTATAGCTTCGGGTCGCCCGCCGCCTGGGGATGCGGGCTTTCGGGGCTGGTCATAAACCGTTCGTGAAACCTTGCCGGGTCGCGAAAACGGCGACGCCTGGTGAACCGCCGGGGCTCGTCTCCCTCGGGGGCCCTAAACCCAGTCATCGCCGCGACTTTCGGGTGAATTGTAGGGCCTTCACGGAGACACAGTCAAGATGCGACGGGGGGCGTCCCGGTTGCCTGTCGGACGCCTATAAAGTCCCCCGAAATGACCCCCCGCCGCACCCTTCACACATGATTACCGCGGCGCGGCCGGAGGATACGCCCGCGCGAACTTTCGCGCCGCGCCGCCCCCTCACGGCCGCCCCTCATTCCGCCGTCCGCGGGCGGCCGAACATCCAGGCGACGAGGATGGAGACGAGGTAGAGGACGACCATCGGGGCGGCGAAGAGCATCATGTTCGGGACGTCGCTCGTGGGCGAGAGCACGGCCGCCGCGACGAGGATGATGACGGCCGAGACCCGCCAGTGTACGACGAGGAAGCGCGCGTCCACGAGCCCGATGCGCGAGAGCACGTAGGTCGCCGCCGGCATCTGGAAGACCACGCCCATCGCCAGCATGACGATGATGAGGAAGTCGAAGTAGTCCGAGGCGTTGAGGAAGAGGCGGAAGTTCTCGCCCAAGCCAAGCAGGTAGGTGACGGCCGGCGGGAAGAGGACGTAGTAGGCGAAGGCCGCGCCCCCCAGAAACGACAGGCTCGACATCACCACGAAGGGGAGCGCCCACCCGCGCTCGTGTGGGTAGAGGCCGGGCGCGATGAAGGCCCAGACCTGCCACAGCAGGAACGGCACCGAGAGGCAGATGGCCGCGTAGAGCGACACCTGGAGGTAGAGCGAGAAGGGCTCGACCGCCGTGCGCACGACCAGCTTGTCCTCCTCGTTGGGGAGCCGCCCGGCGCGCGCCGCGAAGTCGGCGGGCAGCCGCACGCCCTTCGGGATGACGGACGCGCCCGAGAAGATGGGCTCGTCGGTGAAGACGCCGAGCTGCCCGTCCGCCCCGCGCGCGACGCGCGCCGCCACCGACGCGCCCGCCGGGACGACGCTCAGGCCGAGCTTCGTCGTCTCGTCGAAGACGTAGCGCCCGGCGTCGCCCTCCCTGACCGAGCCGAGCGGGAGAATCTGTATGCCCTCGGTCAGCCCCTGGAGCGGGACGGGGCGCTGCGCGGCCTCGGCGAGCGCGCGGACGACCGGGACGGAGAGGAAGTTGTAGATGTGGTCGGAGACGAACCAGCAGAGCAGGAGCGCGACGAAGACGAAGGCGACCGAGCGGATGACGCGGCGGCGCAGCTCGTCGAGGTGTTCGAGGAAGGACATCTGCCCGCCGAGCTGGCGGCCCTCCTGCCCGTCGTCCTTGTCCGTGTCCAGAAGGGTCGAAGCCATCTCGGGTGTCTGACGGTTCCGGCGCGCCGGCTCGGCAATCGCCGAGATAGTGCGTGCGCGCGCCGGCCCGGCGCGCGGTTCAGGAAGCGTTAATCTCGTCCTCTTCTTCGCGCGCGCGCTTCGGCGCGTCGCCC
>DASVSK010001049.1:0-5258 GCA_036388135.1 Pyrinomonadaceae bacterium
GTCTGGCTCTCTCCGACCACCCAACTCGCGCAGAGTCGCGCCGAAGCCCGCGCGCCCGTGGCGCAGCGCGCCGCGACGCTCCCCGAGTACCGCGTGCGCGTGCGCGAGGCCGCCGGGATGCTCGAAGAGTTGGCCGCGGCCAACGAGCTGGTGACGAAGAGCCAGAGCCATGAGGTCTGGTCGCGGGAGGGCTTCAGCTCCGACTTCGCGGTCGAGCTGCCGAAGAAGGAGCGGGCCGCGTTCTTCCAGGTGCGCGGCCTGCTGCCGCCGAGGGAGCGTGTGGAGTGGGGCGGCGGCTCGTTCATCGAGGCGGACAACTCCTGGCTCCACGCCGAGCTGACCGAGCCGGAGCGCCCGGGCGATTACGAGAGGCGCGCGGTGGCGCTGCGCGCCTCGGCCGGCCGGCTGCGCTCGCTCGATGCGCGGCTCGCCGAGCTTGAGGGCGGCGTCGCGGAGCCGACCGACAGGGACGCCGAGCGCGGCCGGCTCAACGCCATCCTGCGCGGGCGCGAGTTCGACCGCGAGGCGGGGCGGCAGGAGGGCGGCGCGCTCCGGCGTCTCGTCGAGCGTTTCGTCGAGTGGGTGCTGAGCCTTCTGCCGAGGGGTGCGCGGGTCACGCCGGGCGCGAGCCCGCGCGCCTCTCTGCTCACGCAGTTCGTCGTCTTCGGGCTCTGCCTCGCCGTGCTGGCGTACGTCGCGCGCCTGCTCTGGTTGCGGCGGCGTCAGGGCGTCAGGTCGCTCAAGCTCAAGCGAGGGGCGCGCGTCGTCCTCGGCGAGCGGCTCGAAGCCGACCAGACCGCGTCCGACCTGCTCGACGACGCGGAGCGGCTGGCGCGCGCGGGCGACCTGCGCGGCGCGATACGCAAGGCGTACGTCGCCCTGCTCTGCGAGCTGGGCGACCGCGGCGTCGTCCGGCTCGCGCAGCACAAGACCAACCGCGACTACCTGAACGCCGTCCGGCGCGCAGAGCGCCCCGGCCTCTACACCGAGATACTGCCGCTCACCTTCGACTTCGAGGTTCACTGGTACGGGCTCCGCCCCGCGTCGGACGCCGACTGGGACAGCTTCAGGACGCGCTGCCGGAAAGTGCTGAGCAAGCAGTAGGAAGTAGACAGTAGACAGTAGACAGTAGACAGTAGCGCTCCGCGTTGTGGCTGTTGACGCTGACTCACTGACGATTCGACTGGCGAAGGTTTTTCTACTGACTACTGACTACTGACTACTGTCTACTTCCTACGCATTACAGAGATGAAGAGTCGCCTGCTGATCCTCCTTTCGGTCGTCCTGATGGTCGCCGTGCTCGCGGCGCTCAACGCGGCGTCGTACGTGCGCGTCGAGGAGGAGGAGGAGACGGAGTTCGCGCCCGACCGTTCGACCGAGAACACGGGCGGGACTGGAACGCGCGCCCTCTTCGAGTACCTACGGCAGCGCGGCGCGGACGTCTCGCGCTGGCGGCGGCCGATGGCCGCGCTCGACGCGCCCGACGCCCCCGAGAGCCTCGTCATGGTCGGCCCGCTGCGGCGCGAGCTGGAGAAGGGCGAGGCCGCCGCCGTGCTGCGCTGGGTGGCGGCGGGCGGCCGCCTCGTGCTCGTCGACCGCTCGCCGGACGCACGGCTTCTCCCGCCGACGGGGCGCTGGCGCGTCTTCGCGGAGCAGGTCGAGCTGCCCGGCCCCGGCGTCCTCCCGCACGACGCCGATAGCATGACGCGCGGCGTGCCGCTGCTCGCGCCCGCGCAGCCCACCGCGCTCACGCGCAACGTCCTTGAGGTGACGCGCTCGCGCTTCGCCTCTCGCCTCTTCCTCTACCACGCGTCCGACCCGCCCTCGGCCGGGACCGGGGCGGGCCGCGGCACAAGGCCGCGCGCGCCCGCCGCCCCGAAGGCGACGCCCGACCCGACGCCCGAGGCGGGGGAAGATTTCTGGGGAGACTGGTCGGAAGACGAGACGCCGCCCGCGCCCGCGCCGCCGGCCGAGGGGGCGGGCGCGGAGCCCGACGCGAGCGCGCCTGTCGTACACGTGCCCGACGGGCGCGAAGGGCCGGGCGCGCTGCTCGTCGATTACGCTTACGGGGGCGGGCGGATAGTCGTCCTCTCAGACCCTTACGTGGTCTCGAACGCGGGCGTCAACCGCGCCGACAACCTCTTCCTCGCCTCGAACGTCGTGACGGGCGGGCTCAAAGGCCGGGTCGCCTTCGACGAATTTCATCACGGCTACGGCGAGGCGCAGAATCGCCTCTTCGCCTACTTCAAAGGGACGCCCGTCCTCTGGCTGTTCGCGCAGTTCGCGCTCGTCGCGCTCGCCGTGGTGTGGACGCGCGGCCGGCGCTTCGCGCGCGCCGTCCCGGCCCCGCGCCCCGACCGCCGCTCCAAGCTGGAGTTCGTCTCCTCGATGGCCGAGCTACAGCAGAGGGCGCGCGCCTACGACCTCGCGGTCGAGAACATCTACCAGCGGACGCGGCGGGCGCTGGCGCGCTACGCGGGGCTCGGCGCGACCGCGCCGCTCGCGCAGATAGCCGAGCGCGTCGCCGCCCGCTCGGGGCGCGACCGCGCGCGGCTCGAAGCACTGCTGCGCGAGTGCGAGGACGCGGCGGCCGGCGCGCCGCTCACGCCGCGCCGCGCGTTGGCGCTCGCGCGCGAGCTGCGCGGGCTGGAACGCGACCTCGGCATCCTCATGCGCTCGCGCGAGATTCGCCAGGCGCGCTGAACGGAATTTTCGATTTTAGATTTTCGATTTGCGATTTTCTGTGGTTACATACGCCCGCCGTGCCGTCTGAATAGAGTCGAAAATTAAGATCAAAAATGCTTCAACACGTCCCCTCAACCGTCGAGCACATCAGGGAGGAGCTGCGCAAGGTCATCGTCGGGCAGGACGAGGTGATCGAGCAGGCGCTGGTGGCGCTCATCGCCGAGGGGCACGCGCTCATCGAGGGCGTGCCGGGGACGGGTAAGACCCTGCTCGTCAAGACGCTCGCGCGCATCGTCGGGGCCGACTTCGGCCGCATCCAGTTCACGCCCGACCTGATGCCGTCCGACATCACGGGCATGAACGTCTTCAACACGGCGACCGCCAGCTTCTCGCTGCGCCGCGGCCCCGTCTTCACAGACGTCCTGCTCGCCGACGAGATAAACCGCACGCCGCCCAAGACGCAGTCGGCGCTCCTCGAAGCGATGGAGGAGCGGCAGGTCACCATCGACGGCGAGCAGCACCGGCTCTCGCCGCTCTTCACCGTCTTCGCCACCGAGAACCCCATCGAGTACGAGGGCACCTACCCGCTGCCCGAGGCGCAGCTCGACCGCTTCCTCATCAAAATCCTCATCGACTACCCGACGGCCGAGGAGGAGGCGCAGGTCGTCTCGAACTGGGACTCCGGCTTCAGCGCGCGGCGGCTCGAACAGATAGACGTGCGCCCGCTCCCGGAGCCGGACGCCGTCATGCACTGCCGCGCCGAGGCGCGCGCCGCGCGGATGGAGCCGGGCGTGCAGCGCTACCTGGTCGAGCTAGTCCGCCGCACGCGCGAGCACCCGGCGGTCGCCTACGGCGCGAGCCCGCGCGCGAGCGTGGCGCTGCTGCTCTGCGCGAAGGCGCTCTCCGCGATACGCGGGCGCGACTTCGCCACGCCCGACGACGTCCGCGACGTGGCGCGCCCCGCCCTGCGCCACCGCGTATCCCTGCGCGCCGAGGCCGAGCTCGACGGCGCGACCACCGACTCCGTCATCACGGACATCCTGGGCGCGGTGGAAGTGCCGCGGTAGACGCCGCGGCCGCCCCCGCGCGAACGACGCACGCTAAGGAGGTGACCGACATGCCCCCGAAGAGGAAAGAGCACCCGCCCATCACGCACGCCAACCTCGTCCCGCCTTACCACGACTACGCTTACTTCGAGGACGCCGCCGCCAACCCCTTCCGGCCCGCCGCGCGCGGGTTCGAGATGGTCAACGCCTGGTGGCTCGCCGAGGCCGCCACGCTCGCCTTCCACCTGCCCGGCAAGGTCGAGGCGGAGTTCAGGGCGGCGGGCTTCTCTTTCGTCGAGGCCATCGAGCGCGTCGGCACGGAGTGCTTCGTCGCCGCCAACGACGAGTTCGTCGTCGTCTCCTTCAGGGGCGTGGAGTCGGGGATGCGCGGCGACGGCGTCGACTTCCGCCACATCTTCACGGACCTCTTCACCAGCGCGCGGCTGCGGCTAGTGCCCTTCGGCGCGGGCGCGGGCGCGGTGCACGAGGGCTTCCTGCGCGCCTACGAGGTGGTGGATGGGGACTTGAGGCGCGTGCTCTCCGGCCTCGACGACGGCCGGCGCACCTTCTGGTTCACGGGTCACAGCCTCGGCGGGGCGCTCGCCACCATCGCGGCCGCGCGCGCCGAACGCCTCCACGGGCTCTACACCTACGGCAGCCCGCGCGTCGGCGACGTGGCCTTCGCCGTCGCCTTCGCGCGCGACTTCGCGGCGCGCTTCGGCGTCGAGTCTTACCGCTTCGTCAACGACAGCGACATCATCACGGTCGTCCCGCCGCACGGCGTCTACAGGCACGTCGGCTCGCTCAAACACATCCGCCCCGACGGCCGCATCAGCGACGACCCGACGCTCCTCTCGGGGCTGAGCGACACCATCGCCGACATCGGCGGCAAGCTCCGCGGGCTGCTGCTCGGCCCCTTCGCCGGGGGGCTCAGCCGGCTTGAGGCGCGGCTCCTCGACCTCGCGCTCGAAGGCGTGACCGACCACGTGCCGACGCTCTACGCCACGCACATCTGGAACGCCTACGCCGAAGAGCAGGGCGGGGGCGAATGAGCGCGGCCGACTTCGAGCCGCGCGACCCGGACTACGAGCGGCGCGTGCGCGAGAGCTTCGCGCGCCAGCGCGCGATGGAGACGCTCGGCGCGCGGCTGCTGCGCGTCGCGCCCGGCGAGGTGGAGATAGGGCTCGGCTTCAGCGAAGCCCTGACGCAGCAGCACGGCTACCTCCACGCGGGCGTCGTCGCCGCGGCCGTCGACTCGGCCTGCGGCTACGCGGCGCTCACCCTGAGCGACGCCGGCTCCGAGGTGCTCTCCATCGAGTTCAAGCTCAACCTGCTCTCGCCCGCGGCCGGCGAGAGTTTCGTCGCGCGCGCGCGCGTCGTCCGCGCCGGCCGCAACGTCACGGTCTGCGCGGGCGACCTCTTCGCGCTCAAGGGCGGCGGCGCGGAGAAGCCGGTCGCCACCATGCTCGCCACGATGATGACCGTCAGAAGTTAGACCTTCAAAATCGGAGAGGGGCGGGGGGGGGG
>DASVSK010001050.1:0-1896 GCA_036388135.1 Pyrinomonadaceae bacterium
GAACACGGCGCCCGCTTCGACACCGAGGCGGCCGAGGAGGCGGGGCTCGTCACCTTCGCGCCCGACGACCTCGACTGGGAGGACGAAATCCGCGTCGCCGTCGAGGAGCGCACCTCCCTCTCCCCCGACGCGCTCACCGGCATGGAGGCTTCCTTGCGCTTCGCCGGCCCCGAGACGCTCGACACCAAGATTTACGGCCGGCTCACGGCCTGGCAGAACTGGATTTTCCAGCGCCCCAACGCCGTCGGCCCGCAGGGCGCTCTGACGAACTACGGCAAGCCGACGCAGCCGCAGTTCGACTACAAGCGGACTTAAAAACTGCCGGGCGACGACCCGGCAGTACGGCCGCCGCCGGGCGCATCTAAACCGATGCCTTGATTCATTACCGACGAGGGGTCTCCGATGGAACTACACGAGCGCATTCCTAACAACGTCAACCTTTCGGGCGACAAGCGGCTCCAGCGCGCGCTGGAGAAGTGGCTGCCGAACTACCTCGACTGGTGGCGCGAGATGGGCCCCGAAGGCTTTCAGGATAAGGACGTGTGGCTGCGCACGGCCGTCAGCGTCGAGGCCGACGGGTGGGCGCACTTCGACTACGTCAAGATGCCCGACTACCGCTGGGGCATCTTCCTCAAGCCCGCCGAGGCGGACGCGCGCGTCGGCTTCGGCGACAACGCGGGTCAGCCCGCATACCAGGAGGTGCCCGGCGAGTTCCGCAACGCGCTGCGCCGCATCGTCGTCACGCAGGCCGACACCGAGCCCGCCTCGGTCGAGCAGCAGCGCCGCCTGGGCCAGACCTGCCCCTCGCTCTACGACCTGCGGAACCTCTTCCAGGTCAACGTCGAGGAGGGCCGCCACCTCTGGGCGATGGTCTACCTGCTCCACGGCTACTTCGGCCGCGACGGCCGCGACGAGGCCGACGCGCTGCTGGAGCGCCGCTCCGGGAACCCCGACAAGCCGCGCATCCTCGAAGCCTTCAACCAGCCGTGCGACGACTGGCTCAACTTCTACTGCTTCACGATGTTCACCGACCGCGACGGCAAGTACCAGCTCTCGGCGCTGGCCGAGTCGGGCTTCGAGCCGCTGGCGCGCACCTGCCAGTTCATGCTGACGGAGGAGGCGCACCACCTCTTCGTCGGCGAGACCGGCGTCGGGCGCGTCGTCCGCCGCACCGCGCGACTGATGAAGCAGAGCCCCGGCGAAGACGTCCGGCACCTGGGCGGCATCCCCTTCGACGTCATCCAGCGCTACATCAACTACTGGTTCTCCTACTCGCTCGACCTCTTCGGCGGCGAGATCAGCTCGAACGCCGCCGACTTCTTCGCCGCCGGGCTCAAGGGGCGCTACCAGGAGCAGAAGAAGTACGACGAGCACGTGCTCGCCGAAGGCTCGTTCACCCTCCCCGTCGTCGAGGACGGCCGCATCGCGGGGCGCGAGGTGCCGCTGCGCAACGCCCTCAACGAGGTGCTGCGCGGCGAGTACGTGCGCGACTGCGAGCGCGCGCTCGAACGCTGGAACAAGTACATCGCCGAGGAGGGCGTCGAGCACAAGCTCCGGCTCCCCTCCACGCGCTTCCACCGCCACGTCGGCGAGTTCGCCGGCCACCACTTCGACTTCGACGGCAACCTGATTACGGCCGAGGAGTTCGAGGCGCGCCGCGACGGCTGGCTCCCGACGCTCGAAGACCGCGAGTACGTCCAGAGCCTCATGCACCCCGTCACCGAGCCGGGCAAGATAGCCAACTGGATCGCCCCGCCCGCCACCGGCATCAAGGGCAAGCCCTTCGAGTTCGAGTACGTCCGGCTGTAGTGGAGCAGTAGGCGGTAGGCAGATGGCAGTAGGCAGTTAGACAGGAAGAATCTTCGCAAAGCGGCTGAAAGAGTCGGGGGGGGGGGG
>DASVSK010001051.1:0-12564 GCA_036388135.1 Pyrinomonadaceae bacterium
CGCCGTCGTTGTTGAGGTCGCCGAACTGCGCGCCGAAGCTCCAGCCGCCCAGCTCCACGCCCATCTCTTCGGCGAGGTTGTCGTAGCGCAGGGCGTCGCCGCCCGTGCCCTCGCGCGGCACCCAGAGGTTGTTGCCCTGCACGAGGACGCCGTCCTCGGAGATGTTCGTGACGTAGGCGGCGAACGCGCCGCGGTTGAGGACGTCGCCGAACGCGACGTTCATCCCGCTCTTGGGCGCGAAGCCGACGCCCGTCTGCTCGCCCATGTCGCGGAAGCGCCGGCCCGCGTCGTTGAAGAAGAGTTCCGAGACGCCGTAGTCGTTGGCGATGAAGAGGTCTGGGTAGCCCGTCCCGCGCAGGTCGGCGGCGGCCGAGGCGAGCGCCCAGCGGCGCGTGTCGATGCCGGCCTCGGCCGTCACGTCCTCGAACGTGCCGTCGCCGCGCCCCTTCAGGAGGTACTTGCGCCCGCCGTTGCGCGCGTACTCGAAGCTCTCCGGCATCACGCGCGTCGTCTTCAGACGCCAGAGGTTGACGTCCTCCGGGTAGTAGCCGCCGAGGAAGAGGTCGAGACGGCCGTCGCGGTCGTAGTCGAACCAGAGCGCAGTGTTTGCGTTGACCCACGCGGGCAGGTTCGCCCCCTCGGTCGCGCGCGTGAACCCGCGCCCGGCGTCGTTGTGGAACAGCTCGGGCCGCCCCCACTTGTAGAGGAAGAGGTCTTCGTAGCCGTCGTTGTCGTAGTCGCCCCAGACCGCGCCCATCGAGATGCCGGTCTCGGCGCGGTTGACGTCGGCGACGCCGAGCGCGGCGGCGACGTCGCCGAACGTCCCGTCGCCGTTGTTGCGGTAGAGCGCGTTGTGGCTGCCCTCGCCGCTGTTCGTCGCGTAGAGGTCTTGCCAGCCGTCGCGGTCGAAGTCCACGACCGACACGGCGGCACCCATCGAGGCGACTTGTGGCATGATGTGTCCGAGCTTCGCGTCGAGCCGCGGCGCGGTGTGCGTGAAGTTAATCCCCGCCGACTTCGAGACCTCTTCGAGCCGGAAGCCGTGGCGCGCGAGCGCGACGTCCGGCGCGGCGTCCGCGCGCGCGCCCGCCTCGCCGCGCCCGTGCCACCGCCTGAACGCGAACGGCGCGGCGAGCAGCGCGGCGAAGAGGAGGATGAGCAGGCCGCGTGCGATGAGACTCTTACGCATCCGTGTCCCTGTGGCTGACTCTCAGGTTTTGAAACGCCCTCCGGGCTCGTATCAGAAATAACGTCGGTCGCGGGCTCGTCTACGCCCGCGGGGCTACCTCGCCCACAGTCCGCCCTTAAAGACCTGCGGCGTGACGTAGCGCGTGTGGAAGTTCTGCCAGTCCTGTGGGTGGCGGCGGTAGACCGGGTCGTCTTCGAGACGTGTCGGGACGGCAGTGTAGTATTCGCGGTCTCGCGACGGCAAGGGCAGCACCGTCTTCGAGAACATCGAGTTGTAATCGCCGTCCTTTATCCACCCGTTGCCGACCAGCACGTAGTCGCGCGCCCAGCCCTGCGGGGGCGGCGGCTGTTCCGCGAAGCGCAGCAGCAGCTCGTCGCCCGCGTTGGCGAGGACGACGCGGTCGTCCGTCTCCGCCAGCAGCTCGCGCACGTCGCCGAAGCGCGTGTAGTAGCCGACGAGGTCGCGCCAGCGCTGACCCGTCGAGGCGAGGCGGCCGTACTCGGGCACTTCCGGCGAGGAGTGCCCCGCGCTCGTCATCTCGGAGAAGCCGCGGAAGCGCAGCTCCGCAGCCGACGGCGCGAGGCTCCTGACGTCCGCCGCCGCGCCCGCCGCCGCGCCCGCCCATTCGAGCGCGTCCCAGTAGATTTCCATGTTGGTGCGCAGGCGCAGGCGGCGCGGCGCGCCCGGCTCGAAGACGCCTTCGAGGTCGACCAGAATCGTCTTGTTCTTCCCCGAGGGGAAGCCGAGGTCGGGTCGCGCCACGACCCAGCCGCCGCGCCCGTCGGCGACTTCGAGGCTCAGGCCCCGCGGCGGAGGCTGACCGCCCTGACTGATGGCGACGTTGATGGAGGCGTCGGTCGGGTGGAGCCAGCCGTGCGCGACGAGCCAGAGCGGCCCCGCGCGCGGCGCTTCGTCCCCGAGTTCCAACTCTACGAAGTGGTCGCGCGTCACGCCCTGATAAGCGCCGCGCCCGAAGGTGTCGAGGTGTCGGCCGTCGAGGCGGCGGACGACCTCGGAGACGTCCGCGCCTGCGTCGTCGGTCGCGCGCGCGAACGGTCGCGGCGCGGCCGTCGTGTAGACCTTGAGCGCGGGCGGCTCGCGGGCGGTGCGCTCGTCGACGAAGACCTCGGTGCCCTCGGGGTGGTCGACGACCGCGAGCCGGTAGCGGTCGAGGTAGAAGGTCTCCCACAGCTCGGCCGTGATGCGAAGGTCGTAGAAGCCCGCGCGCGGCGCGAGCTGGTCGCCGCGAATCCTGACCCACTCCTCGATCTGGCCGACGCGCGCCGTCTGGTAGTTGTTGATGCGCAGGCCGATGGCCGGGCTCCACGGCGCGCAGTCCTTCACGAAGCGCATCTCACGCCCGTCGAAGGCGAAGAGCGACGGGCACGAGCCCTTCAGGCGCTGCTCGGCGAGGACGGAGGTGTCCGCCTTCAGCTCGAACTCGGCGCGCACCGAACCGTTGGGCCACACGACGCGCACGACGTCCGCCGCCGCCTGTTCGCCGAGGCCGAAGTGGACGACCGGCCCGGCGATGAGCTGCTTCTGGACGAGGAGCCCCGCGCGTATCTCCATCTCGCCGCCGACGCCGAAGGAGTTGATGCGCTGGTCGCCGGTGGCGTTCGCGGCGCGCGGCCGTATCAACTGCCAGTGGTAGTTCTTCGAGCCGCGCCCCGCGGCGACGAACGGGCGGCCGTCCGGGTCGACGCCGACGAGGTCGAGCCGGCCGTCGCCGCCCGCGTCGGCGACCGACACCGAGCGCGAACCCGCAATCGCCTGTGAAAGCTTGAGCTGCTTTAAAGCTCCCCCGGCGTCGCTCAGCCAGACCCGCGCGCCCGCCGCGGCGGAGAGGACGAGGTCGACGCCGCCGTTGTTGTCGAGGTCGGCGGCCGTCAATTTCGCGCCGCCCGCCGCGAGCCTGCCGGGAACCCCGTCCCAACGCTCGCCCGCCCCGACGTCCCAGCCCGCGCCCTCGTCTTTGTCGGAGACGCGCCTGAACCCCGCGTCCCCGAGCAGCAGCAGGTCGAACCGCCCGTCGTTATTAACGTCGACGACGCAGAGGGCGGCCGCGGGGCCCAGCCCCTGCGGCGCGGGGCGCGGGCGGAACTGCCCCGTCCGCTCGTTGGTGAAGACGGAGAGCGCGCCCCGCGCGTCGAGCAGCGCCGCGTCCGGGTCGCCGTCGCCGTCGAGGTCGGCCCAGGCGAAGTCGCGCAGCGCGCCGACGCCCGCGAACGGGTGTTGCACGACGAAGCTGCCGTCGCCGTTGTTCCTCAAGACGGCCGGCGCGCCGTCCTTCGACGCGAGCACTAAGTCGAGGTCGCCGTCGGCCTCGACGTCGGCCGCCCACGCGCCCGCGTAGGCGTCGTTCAAGACGGCGCTCGCCAGCTTCGTCTCGGCCGTCACGTCGACGAAGCTCGCGGCCGTCTCCTGACGGTAGAGGCGGAAGCCGCCCTCGCCCGCCAACGCGAGGTCGGTCTTGAAGTCGTAGTTGAAATCGAGCGCGGCGACGCTTGCGGGCGTCGGCGGCGCGGCCGAGGGGCCGCCGGGGAAGGCGAGGCTGACGCCGCCCGCGAGTTGCACGCCCCGCCCGTCGGCGAACAGGGGCGCGGGCGCGCCTTCGCCCGTGAGCGACACCGCGCCGCCCCAGCCCCACGGGCCCGCGCCGAACTTCTGCGACGGCTCGGCGTTGAAAGTCAGTGCCTCGTCCGGCGGCGCGGCCAGCGGCGAGGGCGATTCGAGGGTGACGAAGCGCGTGAAGGGCTCGCTCAGGATTTCGGGAGGGTCTTCGACGGCGAGGCGGCTCTGCCTGTACTCGGGCAGGCGCACGAGCACGTTGCGCAGGAACTGCACGCGCGGCGCGGCGGCCCGCGTGTTCCCGCCCGCGGCGGCCGTCTCGACGGCCTTGAGTTGCTCCCGCGCCTCGGGCGGCCACGCCGCAGAGTCTTCGTCGAAGCCGGACAGCATCCGCCCGAAGAGTTCGGCCTCGCCGCGCTTGGCCGCGAGGCGCGCCACGTCCAGGCGGACGGAGAGGTTGCGCGGCTCGACTTCGAGAATCCTTTGCAGCAGGCGCAGCTCTTCGCCCTCGCCGCCCTCGCCCTCGCGCCCGACCTCGCGGCCGAGCGCGTAGAGGGCTTTGAGGTTGCGCGCGTCAAGCTCGGTCGCGCGGCGCAGATGTTTGACGGCCTCGGCGTAGTTGCCTCGGCCGCTCTCAAGCTGACCCAGAAGGACGTACAGCCTCGCGTTCTCGGGCGCGAGCCGCCGCGCCGTCTCCAGGTTCGCGGCGGCGAGGTCGAACTGACGCTGGCGCATGTAGAGCAGTCCGAGGTCGGCCCACGACGCGGGCTCGTCGGGCGCGAGCGCGGCCGCCTCCTTCAGCTTCGCCTCGGCGCGCACGTCGTCGCCGACCTGGAGCGCGGAGAGGCCGACGTAGAAGGCGCGCACCGCGCCCGTGTATTGCGGGGAATCTTTTTCCGGCAGGTCGGTGCGGCGGCAGGCGGCCAGCGCCGCAACGGCCGCGGCTAAAAGGATGACGAGGCCGTGGCCGTAGCGCCGCTTGGAGGGGAGGGTTAGCATCTGACGAGACTCGCGCCGCCGACCCTAACACTCGGGGCGTTGACTGTCACCCGCCCCGGGTCGGGGTCGTGACTCAAACTTTAGTTGGAGGCGGGGCCGGGCTTCAGAACATTTCACGCCGCTTGAGGACTTTTCAGCGCCCGACGCCGTATAACCTGACCGAAACGGCGCGGGCGAGCGGAGAGCGCGCCGCCCCGGAGTCGGAGGTCATCGTCAGGTCATGTTGATTAAATTCTGCGCGGCGGCCGTGCTCGCGGCCGCGTGTTGCGCGGCGGGCGCGAGGGCGCAGCCGCCTCGGCAGGAGGGCGGCAGCGCCGCCGCACGGACGCCCCGGCGCGGCATGGCTGAAATAGTCATGATGCCGGTCGTCTACAAGGTCGCGGGGATGGAGCGTGTGTCCGTACGCAGGGACGTCGTTTACAAGCCGGGCGACCCGAGGCTGAAGATGGACGTCTACACGCCGCCCGGCCTCGGCAGGTCGGCGCGGCGGCCGGCGGTGCTCTTCATCCACGGCGGGAGCCCGCCGCAGACGAGCCCGAAGGACTGGGGCGTCTACGTCTCCTGGGGGCGGCTGGCGGCCGCCTCCGGGATGGTCGGCGTCACCTTCACGCACCGGCTGGGCTTCCCGAAGACGATGCTGACCGAGGGCGCGTCCGACGTCTCGGACGCCGTCGCGTACGTGCGCGCCAACGCAGACGCTTTGGGCGTCGACCGGGACAGAATCTGCCTCGCTGCCTTCTCGGCGGGCGGGCCGATGCTGAGCCCGTCGATGCGGGACAGGCCGCCGTACGTGCGCTGCCTCGTCGCCTTCTACGCCTTCATGGACGTGCGACAGTCGGAGCAGCACCGCCGGCACGAGACGCCCGAGGCGGTCAGAGACCTGTCGCCAATTACGCATCTGGGTGCGGAGGGCGGACGCCTCGCCCCACTCTTCATCGCGCGCGCAGGGCTCGACGAGGTGCCCACGATGAACGACTCCATCGACCGCTTCGTCCGCGAGGCGCTGGCGAAGAACGCGGCGGTAGACGTCGCCAACCACCCGCGCGGCGTCCACGGGTTCGACAACCAGACGGACGACGACAGGTCGCGCGAGATAATCCGCCGCGCGCTCGAATTCATGAAGACTCACCTGGGGCTGACCGAGGAGAAATAGACGTGACACGACCGCGCACAGGGTTGAACAGGCCGCGGGCGGAAGGCCGCCGCGCGGCGACAAAGTTGACGGCAAGGTTGACGGCAAGGTTGACGGCAAGGTTGACGGCGGCGGGCGTGCTTCTCATCCTGTCGGCGCTCGCCTGCGCGCCGGGATTCGGCGGTACGCCGCGCGCGGCACAGGCGTCGGCACAGGCGTCGGCCCAAACGTCGGCACAGACGCGGGACGACCCGGCCGGAGCCGGCGGGCTCCCAGCCCTTCTGGCCGACGACGCGCGCGCCCCGCTCGACGTCAAAGTGGTCGCGACCGAGTCGCGCGACGGCGTGGCGGTGGACGACATCACGTTCAGGGGCTCGGGCGGCGCGCCCGTCGAGGCTTACGTCGTGAGGCCGTCCGAGGGGCGCGGCCCGTTCGCCGCCGTGCTCTTCGTACACTGGTTCTCGCCGCCACACCCGAACTCGAACCGCACGCAGTTTCTCGAAGAGGCGCGCGCGCTCGCGCGACGCGGCACGGTCTCGCTCCTCGTCTCGACCTTCTGGTCCGACCCGGCGCGCTACCGCGCGCGCCGCTGGCAGGACGACTACCGGAACACGCTCTCTCAGGCGCGCGACCTGCGGCGCGCGCTCGACGTGCTGCTCTCGCGCCCGAACGTCGACGCGGCGCGCGTCGCCTACGTCGGGCACGACTACGGCGCGATGTTCGGGGCGCTCGTCTCGGGCGCGGACGCGCGGCCGAAGGCTTACGTGCTCATCGCCGGCGCGGCGCGCTTCCCCGACTGGTACCTGTTCGGCTCGGCGAGCGGAGTCCCGAAGGGCGAGGAGCTGGAGGGCTTCCGCAGGCAGTTCGCGCCGCTCGACCCGGTCAGCGCCGTGCGCCTGTCGAAGGCCGCCTTCTTCTTCCAGTACGGCGAGGACGACCGCTACACGCCGCGCGAAAATTTCGTCGAGTTCTACCTGGCCGCGCCGACCCCGAAGCGTCTCGCGACCTACGCCTCAGACCACCCGATGGACGCAGAGTCAATCCGGCGAGACCGCACGGAGTGGCTGGCCGAGCGCCTGAGCCTCGCGCCGCCCGCCGCCCCACCTGCGGGCTCGACGGCCGCGACTCGGCCCGCGCCGGAGGAGAACTGGCTCCGCTATTTCGGGCGCGGGACGGCGGCCTTCCGGCAGAAGGATTACGCGGCCTACCTCGAAAACTTCAGGCAGGCCGCGCGCCTCGCGCCGCGCCACCCGGAGGTGGTCTACAACCTCGCGCGCGCGCACGCGCTCGCGGGCAACAGCGCGGACGCCGCCCGGTGGCTCGGTAAATTCATCCGCATGGGGCTCGGCGGCGGCCCGGCGGACGACCCGGCATTCGCCGCGCTCAAAGACTCGCCCGAATGGCCCGCGCTCATGCGTGAGCTTACGAAGACGAGCGCCCCCGTCGGCGTCAGCCGCCCGGCCTTCACCCTCGCGGAGAAAGACCTCATCCCCGAAGGCATCGCGTACGACCCGGCGGACAAGGTCTTTTACGTCGGCAGCATTCACAAGCGGAAGGTCGTCCGGGTGGACGGGCGCGGGGCGGCCGTTGACTTCACCGCCGAGGGGCAGGACGGACTGTGGGGCGTCCTCGGGCTGAGGGTCGACCCGGCGCGCAGGCTCCTATGGGTCAACAGCGTGGCCGGCCCAGAGGCGGGCGAGGCGCGCGGCTCGTCGGGCGTCTTCAAGTACGACCTGAGAAGCGGCAGGCTCGTCAGGAAGTACGTCCTCGGGAACAGGCCGCAGACGCACCTGCTCAACGATGTGGCGCTCAACTCCCGCGGCGACGCCTTCATCACCGACAGCGAGGCGGGGGCCGTCCACGTCATCCGTAGCGGGCGCGACGAGTTGGAGACCTTCGTCGCGCCGGGGCGGTTCGTCTACCCGAACGGCATCACCATCTCGCCCGACGGCCGACGTCTCTACGTGGCCGACTTCGCCTCGGGGCTCTCGACGGTGGACGCCTCGACCGGCATCGTCGACGCGCTCCCCTCCCCCGAGGGCGTCACCGTCCACGGCTCCGACGGCCTCTACTTCCACCGCGGCAGCCTCGTCGCCATCCAGAACCTGCGCGGGCCGGGGCGCGTCGTCCGCCTCTTCCTGAACCGCGGCGGCGACCGCGTGGAGAGAGCGCGCGTCGTCGAGGCTTTCAACCCGCTCTTCGACACCCCCACCACGGGCGCGCTCGTGGGCGGCGAGCTCTTCTACATCGCCAACAGCCAACTGACGAAGCTCAACGACGCGGGCGTCATCCCGCCGGGGACGCCGCTGGGCGAAGTCCGCGTCCTCAGGACGAGACTTTAGAGCCCGTCGCGTATCACCGTGCCGCGACTCTCCGAAAGGGGGCGCGGGTCACCCTAAATGAGCCTTCGGAACGCGGGGTCGGCCCGCAGGCCGTCGTACATCGGGTCGGTCTTGAGCAGGTTGGCGAGCGCGGGGGGCCTGCTGCCGAGCTTCTCGCGCGTTCGCTCCAGCCAGCGTCGCGCCTCGTCACGCTCGCCGAGGCTCAGCAGAACCAGCGCCACGTCGTGCGGCGCGTGCCGGCCGCCGCCCGAAAGTAGGCCGAGCAGGCGTCGGGCGTCCCCCCTGCGCCCCGCGACCGCGTAGGCGTAGCCCAGCGCCGAGGCGATGCGCTGGTTCCTGCCGCCCGTCAACTCGAAGGCCCTCTCCAACTCGGCGACCGACTCGGCGTGCCGCCCCTGCTGCGCGTAGACCAGCCCGAGCAGCGAGTGCGCCTGTATGAAGTCGGGGTCGAGTTCGAGGGTCTGCCGCAACTGCTCGGCGGCGCGCTCGTGGCGGCGCGCGAAGTAGAAGCGCTCGGCCAGCGTGGTCGAGATGATGGGCGAGAGCGGGTCGAGGGCGGCGGCGCGCTCGGCGGAGGCCAGGGCGTCTTCGGGCCGCCCCGTCTCCGCGAGGAAGTCGGAGTACCAGTGGTGCGCCGTCGCGTAGGCCGGGTTCAGCTCGATGGCGCGTCTGAACTCGGCCTCGGCCCCGGCGTGGTCGTGCTCGTAGTAAGCCCTCGCGACGGCGAGCGAGGCGTGGGCCTCGGCGAGCCCGTCGTCTATCTCGATGGCCTTGAGCGCCGCGGCTCGCGCGCGCCTCATGCACTCGTCCGGCGGGAGCGTGCCGAAGCCGTAGCCGGAGAGCACGCTGTAGGCGTCGGCGAGCCCCGCGTAGGCCGCGCCGTAGGCCGGGTCGAGGTCGGCGGCGCGCTGGAAGTGCTCGACGCTCCTGCGCAGCCCCTCCTCGTTGCGCTTGTTCCAGAAGTGACGCCCGCGCAGGTACTCCTCGTAGGCCGCGGCGCTCTCGGTGGCGTGTTTGCGCGGGCGCTCGCCATCGCCGCCCCCGAGCCTCGCGGCGAGGGCGCGGGCGACGCGCTCCGAGACGGCGTCCTGGAGCGCGAAGATGTCCGTGAAGCTCTCGTCGAAGCTCTCGCCCCACAGCGGCTCGCCGTCCGAGACGCGGACGAGCTGGACGGTCACGCGCACGCGCCCCTCGGCGCGCTGCACCGTCCCCTCGACGACGGCGTCGACGCCGAGCGCACGCCCCGCCTCCGACGTGTCGCCCGCCTGCCTGAGCACGGCGCTCGTCGGGCGCACCGAGATACGGCCGAGACCCGCGAGCCTCGTCGTGAGGGCGTCGGCCATCCCCAACCCTGTCAGTTCGTCGGCCTCCGGGCCCAGCGAGCGGAAGGGGAGGACGGCGATGCTCTTCGCCCCCGGCGCGCCGGTCTCCTGACGCTCGCCCGCGGGTCGCCACAGGTAGGCCGCGGCGGCGAGAACCGCCGCGGCCAGGACGACGGCCGCCGACGCCCTGAGTCTCGACCCGCCGTTGCCGCCGCGCGAGACGCGCCCACGCGCGTCTGCGACGGCGGCCGGAGCAGGGGCGGTGACGGCGACCGGGGCTGCGGCTTCGACCGACGTCGGGTCTGCCGCCTTAGCCTCTTCGTCACCTTCGACGCTCCCGGCGGCCGTCGCCGTCCGCTCTTCGAGGACGAAGGTTGAATCCGCGATCTCGCGCACGTCGGCGACGAAGCTATAGCCGCGCCCCGGAACCGTGACCACGTAGCGGTGCGCGCCCGCGCGCTCGCCGAGCGCCTTGCGCAGCATCGAGACGTGCTGCGTGAGGTTGTTCTCCTCGACCGCCGTGTCCGGCCACAGCGCGTCCATCATCTCGCCCTTCGGCAGCACCTGTCCGTGGCGCTCGACGAGCACCAGCAGCGTGTCGAAAGCCCTGGCCGTGAGCGGCACGGGGCGGCCGTCGCGCAGCAGCATGCGCCTCGTCGCGTGGAGGCGGAAGGGGCCGAACTCGTACGCGCGCCCGTTATTCTGGCTCATAGAGATGTCCTACGGTGGGGTGAAAAGTATTGCTGTCCGCGCGCCCGGCGCGGCTCGGGAGACAAGGCAGTTCTAAATGATTTCATAAGGATTTACAAGATTTCACATCCGCCTGAGGACACGCGTCGCGCCGCCCGCGCATGATGCGCCCCGTCGCCGGCCGGCGCGCGTATCACTCCGCCCGAACATCCCGCCGCGGCTAAAAGCGGCGGGGCGGAGGCCGTACCGCGGCCTCAGCTTTCACTGGCCGGCCGAGTCGTCGCAGTCAGCGCCTTAAAGACGAGACCCGGCTCGGTCTGCAAGCGCACCAAAAAAGCCTCTCAACCCTTACACGTCGGTACGGTTTCTGACGGACGGCTACGTCGTCGCAAAAAGTTGCTCTCCGCGGTTGCACGCGGGACAGGAATTTGGTATACCAACTCACCATTTCTGATGGGGCTCGCCGTAGCAGGACTTCCTCCTAATACAGCGCTAGCAGGACTTCTCCCTAATACATTCGAGCGTTAGCAATTTTCATCGGTGGCATCTTCTTTCGGTGCTCGTGTCTCTAGCCTTGGAGTCGCCCTGACTCTTTAAACCGAAACCCGGGGATCACCCCTCGCATAACACTCGGAGGAGTCTGAATGAAACGCAAACTGATTTTCGCTTCTGCCCTCGCCTCATTGATTTTGACGCTGGCTATTAACAACACCAGTGCGCAAAACCCGTCCGACGCCGCTTTCGACAACGCCAACGACAACGCCTCCTTTCTCCAGTGCGGCACGAAAGAGCCGACCGAGAAGGAGAAGAGGTTGATCGAGAACAACTCCCGCCGGATGCGTGAGATGCGCGTCGCCTCCGACCCCTCGGCGGCCAACGAGCGGACGGCCGGCTCCGTCCCCGTCAACGTCTACTTCCACGTCATCACCAACCGGAAGAACGCGGGCAACATTTCGGACACGATGATCGCCAACCAGATCAAGGTCCTTAACGACGCCTACGCGGGCAGGACGGGCGGGGCCGGGACGGCGTTCACCTTCACGCTCGTCAGCGTCGACCGCACGCAGAACGACTCCTGGTTCGGGGCGGTCATCGGTTCGAGGGCGGAGCGGCTGATGAAGAACGCGCTGCACAAGGGCACGGCGCGCGACCTGAACTTCTACTCGAACGGCATGGGCCAGAACCTGCTCGGCTGGGCCACCTTCCCCTGGGACTACGCCGGTAACCCGACGATGGACGGCGTGGTCTGCCACTACGCCACGCTGCCCGGCGGCACGCTCTCGCCCTACAACCTCGGCGACACGGCGACGCACGAGGTCGGCCACTGGCTCGGCCTCTACCACACGTTCCAGGGCGGCTGCACCGTGACCAACGACGAGGTGGCGGACACCAACGCGCAGGCTTCCTCGACCAGCGGCTGCCCCGTCGGCCGCGACTCCTGCCAGGTCGACGGCCCCGGCCGCCTCGACCCCATCGAGAACTTCATGGACTACAGCACCGACTCCTGCATGTACGCGTTCACGGTGGGACAGGCGGCGCGCATGGACGAGAAGCACCTGGTCTACAGGTTCTAAAGAAGCGACAGGCCCCTCCTCCTCATTGCGAATGTTAAAAGGGCGCTCGCTCGCGGGCGCCCTTTCTTTATAAGAATGACGCCGAAGGCTCGTATGAACTATTTCTCGTTAAGCGCCGGGGCCGCATTACTGGCGACGCTCTTCGCGTGCGGCGCGGGCGCGCCGGATCAGTCGGGCGCTCCCGCGGGCGCGGCCGGGAGGACTCAGCGGAATGAGCAGACCGCCGCGCGCCCCGCAGAAGCCGCGCCGCCGCAGGACGGGGCGAGGCGCATCACGGTCGCCGAACTGAGCCGCCTCGTCGAGCAGGACGGCGCGGTCGTCGTCGACGTGAGGGGCAGCGTCGAGTTCGAGATGGGGCGAATCAAGGGGGCGCGCTCGATACCCCTCGGGCTGATCGCCGGGCGCGCGGCGGAGCTGCCGAAAGACAAGTTGATAGTCACCTACTGCACTTGAACGGCGGAACAGATAAGCGCCCGTGCGGTGCAGGAGTTGAAGAAGCAGGGTTTCGAGAATGCGGCGGCGCTCAGCGGCGGCTGGGACGCCTGGGTGAAGGCGGGTCTGCCCGTCGAAGGGACTTCGCTCATGTCTCAGCCGGAAGATAGACAGGTCTCCGAGGGCGGCACGACGGGCGGCCAGCGCGGAGGGCGCGTGCGGGCCCCCGAGGGGCTCAAGTGCGCCCTCGACGACCTCACGCTCTACGACGGCGTGGTCTCAAAGTACGTGCGAAAGCCCGGCAGCACCGGCG
>DASVSK010001052.1:0-5059 GCA_036388135.1 Pyrinomonadaceae bacterium
CGCGCAGCGCCGCCAGCACGCGCGTCTGGAAGAAGGGCGAGGGCTCGAACTCTTCGGCCGCGCGCGCCTTCAGCATCAGCGCCGAAGCCAGCGCCGCCTCAAGCGCCCGCCCGCACTCGGCGCAGCCTTCGGCGTGCGCGCGCGCGGCGGCCAGCTCGGCCTTGCCGAGACTTGCCAGCGGCCCGGCTTCGAGCATCGCCTTGATGTGTTCGTCTCTCATCGCTCACCTGCACTTTCCGAACTCTCGAAATAAGACGCGCCGACCAAACTTTAACCGGACGCCTCTACCGACCCGCCTTCGCCCCGCGTGACAGGAGCTTCTCGACCGCCTCGCGCATGCGGCGTCGCGCGCGCATCGCCTTGACCTTCACGTTCGACTCCGTCCAGCCCGTCGCCTCCGAGACCTCCTTGACCGAAGCCTCCTCGCCGTCCATCAGCATCAGGACGAGTCGGTCGTCCGGCTTCAACGTGTCCAGCACGCGCTCTGCGAGGTCGGCCGCGACCGCGGCGCGCTCGGCCGACTGCTGCCGCTCGACGGCCGCGCCCGCCATCCTGTTTTCGAGCCACGCGCCCTCGTCCTCCGAAAGGTCTGAGGCCGAAAGCTCCGGCCGACGCCGCGCGCTGCGCAGGAGGTTGAGGCAGGTGTTGGTGGCGATGCGCGTCAGCCAGCCCTCGAAAGAGCCGCGCCCCTCGTACGCGCCGAGCTGCGTGAACGCCTTGAGAAAGACCTCCTGCGCGGCCTCTTCGACCTGCTCGCGGCGGCGGAAGAAGCGGCCGGCCGTGCGGAAGACCCGCGGGCCGTACCGCCTGACTATCTCCGCGAAGGCGGACTCGTCGCCGTCGCGCGCAAGACGCGCAAGCTCCAGTTCGGACGCCTGTTCAAGCTCCTGCGGCAGTGTCAATCCCCGTCCGTGTCTGTTCGCGGGCGGCGGACTCATCCTGACGAATGAGTCCGCCGCGCCGGGTTGAAGGGTTACTGCTGCTGCTGCGGCTGCTGCGCGCCGCGCCGCGCCTTGCGCTCGCCGCGGCGCTGCTCGTGCTGCTGGCGGCGCTGCTCAAGCTGCGTCCTCTGCTCGGGCGTCAAGACCGCGAGCGACTCCTGCCGCAGGCGGAACGACTCGGCCATCAGCCTGGCCTGAAGCCCCGCGGCCTCGGTCAGCTTCTGCGTCGCCAGCGCCTCGTTAAAGGTCGCGCCCGACTCGGCCTGCCGAAGCTCCTGCCGGTTGGCGCGGAGCTGTTCGCGCAGCGTCCTGGTGCGCTCGCCGAAGCCCTGGCGGAGCTGCTGCAAGCGCGTCTTCTGCTCGTCGGTCAGGTCGACCCCGCGGAACATGCGGCCGCCGAAGTGGCCGCCGCGCTTGCCCGCAAAATCGCCGCCGCCGCCGCGATGACCGCCCTTGCCGCGCCGCCCGCCGCGCGCGCCTTCCTGCTGCTGCCCCTGCTCGCCGCCCGCGGTCTGCGCCAGCGCGACGGGGGTCGCGAGCGCCAGCGCCGACAGTCCGGCGATGGCGAGTGTCTGCATCTTTCCGAGTTTCTTCATGATTACTTTGTGCTCCTAAGTTTACCTTGTTCTCGTCTTGAAGGGAGAGGCCCTTGGTTACGGGAGAGCCTTCTCTAAGCAGAGACACCGCGCCGCGCCTCCCCGTTACACCCGGGCGGCGCGGCGCGAGTCAAACTTCTATTAACGCCGGTAGCGGCGGTCGTCGTCTCTGTCGCGCAGCTTGTAGGTGTAGAGCGCCGAGCCGCCCGCGCCGACGAGCGCGCCGATGATCGCACCCTTCTTGCCGCCGACCACCGCGCCCACCACCGCGCCCGCGGCCGTGCCGCCCGCCACCGTCAGCTTGTCGCGGTGCTCGCGGACGAACGAGCGGTCGTCGCGCCGGTCGTATGAGTAGTAACGACGCCGCTGCTCATACGCCCTCTGCTGCGCGGCGCGCGAGGCGTAACGCCCGCCACGCGTCTGCGCCGCCGCCGGCAGCGCCGCGCCCGCGAGCAGAACGAAGCTCATGATAAGTCCGAAAATCTTCTTCATAACTTCCCCCTTTTTCTCACCCTGTATCTGCCGCCGGCGAACACCCTCGCGCCGGCTCCCTGAGAGGTAAGACACCGCGCCCGTCCTTTCGGTTACACGCCCGCGCGTGGGGGCGCGGCGGGCCCGCTCGAACCGACTTTCCGCCCCGCTGTAACCGAACAAGCGTCGCCGGTGTCTAGCTAAACGGGTGGATTTCGCGCCCTTTTTAGACGGATTTCAAGGCGCACGCCGGACGCGCGCACAGGGGAAAAGAAGATGCAGCGAGTGAAATCGTTTCTGAACACGAAGCGGCGTTTGGCCGCGGTGGCCGCGGCGGTCGTGCTGTTCGCGCTGGCCGGTTTCTGGTTCTGGGGCGACCGCGCGAACGCCGCCGAGTACATGACGGCGGGCGTCGAGCGCGGCAGCCTGCGTAACACCGTGACGGCGACCGGCGCGCTCCAGGCCGTCACGACCGTGCAGGTCGGCAGCCAGGCGTCGGGCACCATCAAGGCGCTCTACGCCGACTTCAACTCGACGGTGAAGAAGGGGCAGGTCGTCGCGCAGCTCGACCCCTCGGTCGCGCAGGCGCAGGTGCAGCAGGCGAGCGCCAACCTCGCGCAGGCGCAGGCGCAGCTCCAGCAGGCGCGGGCCGCCGTCTCGCAGTCGCAGGCCGGGGTCGCGCAGTCGCGCGCCGGCATCACCGACGCGCGCGCCAAGGCTTCGGCCGCCGGCTCGACGACGCAGAACCAGCAGGCAGGCGTCACAGCCGCCGAGGCGAACGTCGCCGTGCTCAAGGCGCAGTTGGACGACGCCGCGAGCATTCTGCGCCAGGAGCAGTCGCTTCTTCAGAGCGGCGTCATCTCGCAGCGCGAGTACACGACGGCGCAGACCAATTACAAGACGGCCGAGGCGCGCTACAACCAGGCCGCGGCGCAGTTGAGGATGGCGCAGGTGAGCGCGCAGTCCTCTTCGAGCGCGGGTCAGGCGCAGGCCGCCGCGCAGATCGAGCAGGCGCAGGCGCAGGCGCAGCAGTCGCAGGGCCAAGTCGTCGGCGCGCAGGCGCAGGTGCAGAACGCCGCCGCCGCCGTCGAGCAGGCGCGCGCCGCGCTCAGGCTCGCGCAGATAAACTTGCAGCACACGACCATCACGTCGCCGATTGACGGCGTCGTCGTCTCGCGCGACGTGAACGTCGGGCAGACCGTGGCCGCCTCGCTCTCGGCCCCCACGCTCTTCACCATCGCGCAGGACCTGACGCAGATGCAGGTCATCGCCAACATCGACCAGGCCGACATCGGGCTCGTCGAGCAGGCGAAGGGCGTCAACTTCACCGTGGACGCTTTCCCCGGCCAGGAGTTCAAGGGGACGCTTCAGCAGATGCGGCTCAACCCGCAGAACGTGCAGAACGTCGTCACCTACAACGTCGTCATCGACGTCTCGAACCCTGAGCAGAAGCTCAAGCCCGGCATGACGGCCAACCTGACCGTCACCATCGACGAGCGCAACGACGTGCTCAAGGTGCCCAACTCCGCGCTCCGCTTCGCGCCGCAGGCGACCGGCGACGCACAGCAGCGCGGCGGAAACTCGAACGGTGCGCGCCGCAACGCGGGTCAGCGCAGGAACGCCGAAGGCGGCGCGGCGAACAACGCGAACGGTGCGGCCGACGGCGGGGCCGCCGCGGCGACGCGGCAGGGCGACGGCGCGGCGGCGCAGCAGGGCGACGGCGCGGCGGCGCAGCAGGGCGGCGCGCGCGGCCAGTTCGCGCGGCCGACGGAGCCTGTGCTTCCCGGCCAGGTCAGGCGCGTGTGGGTCATGGGCGCTGACGGCAAGCCGCAGCCGCGCCGCATCAAGATCGGCCTCAGCGACGGCTCCGCGACCGAGGTGGTCGAAGGCGAGCTGCGCGAGGGAGACGTGGTCGTCACCGGCCAGAACGTCACGGCCTCCGCGACGCGCACGCAGAACGGCGGCCAGTCCACCGCCCCCGGCTTCGGCGGCGCGCCGCGTGTAGGCGGCGCGGGCGGCGGACGCGCCGGAGGCGGCGGCCGGACTCGGTAACGCGCGTCAGGCGTCAGACTTCGGCCGCCGGAGCGAAGGGGCACCGGCGGCCGTCACGAAGCGGAAGACGAGGGGTGAGGTCGAATCATGCAGACGGCATTTGAAGTCGGAACTCAACACGGCGCGGCGCGCGAGGCTCTGCTCGCGCGCGAGGCGCAGGCCACCGAGGTCATCAGGCTGGAAGGCGTCCACAAGACGTACGCGATGGGCGACGTGGAGGTACACGCGCTGCGCGGCGTCTCGCTCACCATCCGCGAGGGCGAGTTCGTCGCCATCATGGGCACGTCGGGGTCGGGCAAGTCGACGACCATGAACATCATCGGCTGCCTCGACAGCCCGACGCGCGGCACCTACGCGCTCGGCGGCCGGGACGTCTCGGCGCTCTCGAAGGACGAGCGCGCCGACATACGCCTCCGCCGGATAGGCTTCGTCTTCCAGGGCTTCAACCTGCTCTCGCGCACTTCGGCGCTGGAGAACGTCGAGCTGCCGATGCTCTACGCCGGGGCCGAGGCGGCCGAGCGCCACGACCGCGCCCTCGAAGCCCTCCACTCGGTCGGCCTCGTCGGGCGCGAGCAGAACCACCCGAACCAGCTCTCGGGCGGCCAGCAGCAGCGCGTCGCCATCGCCCGCGCGCTCGTCAACAACCCGGCGCTCATCCTCGCGGACGAGCCGACGGGCGCGCTCGACTCGCGCACCTCGGTCGAGGTGATGGAGATTTTCCAGCGCCTCAACCGCGAGCGCCGCATCACGCTCGTCATCGTCACGCACGAGGCCGACATCGCGGCCTACGCCGACCGCGTCGTCGTCTTCAAGGACGGCCGGATTCAGAAGGACTACCGCGTGACCGCGCCGCGCGACGCCGCCGACGAGCTGCGAAACCTGCCGGCCGTCGACGACGAGGTCGAAGACGAAGTCGAACAGGCGGCTTGAGTCGTCTCCGGAGTTGAAGGTGGCGGCCGGGGGGGGGGGGGGGGGGGGGGGGGGGGGGGGGGGGGGGGG
>DASVSK010001053.1:0-7057 GCA_036388135.1 Pyrinomonadaceae bacterium
AGGAGGAGCGACAGCGGCAGCAGCAGCGCGCGGGAGAGAAGGTGCTTCGGCATGGGTGTTCGGGCGTCCTGTTTCGAGTTGGAAGAGCGTGCAAAAAGGTTCGGGAGCTGCGAGTTTAGCACAGAGCGTGCGGCGTCCCGCGACCGTGTATTGACAGGGAACTTCGCGGCGTTGGATATTTGTCCGCGCGCCGCGCGCCGCGGCCGCGGCCGCGCCCGAAAGACCTCGGAGAGCCCCGCCGCCACCGCCTTAGACTAAAGGAGCATCCTCATGACCAGCCTCAAGTGCGCCGTCTGCGGCCACGTCAACCGCGTGGGGGCCGCCGTCTGCGAGACGTGCGACGCGCGACTCGGCGACCCGGCGGGAGCCGGCGACCCATCCCGCGCGACCGAAGAGAGTTCTGCCTCATACGCCGAGTACGCCGACGCCTCTGCCGGGGGCTTCGGCTCGCATGCCGCGGGCTTCGAGGCCGACGGCGGGGGGCCGCGCCCCGGCACGCCGCCGGCCGACATCCCCTCGCCGCGGTTCAAGAACGCCGGCGACGTCATCTCGCCGACGCTCGAAGTCTTCCGGAAGCAGTTCCTGCTCGTCGGCGCGCTCGTCCTCGTCACGTCGCTGCCGTTGGTGGTGCTCCAGTACGGCGTCATCCAGAGTGCGTTGGCGTCGGCGGAGGAGGCCATGGCCGCGGAGAGCGGCCTCTTCGCCTTCGCGTCGGGCGTGACTCTTCTCATCGGCGTGCTGTCGTTCGCGGGCTCGGCGCTGCTCTCGGGCTCGCTCGTCTACGCCGTCATCGACCTACAGCGGGCGGGCGCGGCGTCCGCGGGCGAGAGCCTCCGGCGCGGGCTGCGCGTGCTGCCGAAGGTCCTGGTCGTGTCGCTGCTCTACACGGTCGTGACGACGGTCGGCTTCATACTGCTCATCGTCCCGGGCGTCATCTTCAGCCTGATGTACGCCGTCGCCGTCCCCGTCGCCGTCGCGGAGCGCCTCGGCCCGCTCGCGTCTCTGAAGCGGAGCGCGCGCCTGACGGACGGCTACAAGGGGCTGATCTTCGCCACCCAGTTTCTCTGGGGGATAGTCATCGTCGTCATCAACCTGATGGTCAGCGGGAGCTTCGTCTTCGGCGGGGCGGGGGAGGGCGGGCTGGCACCGCTTCTCATTCAGGCGCTCGTCGGCGGGATGCTCAACGCGTCGGCCAACGTCCTGACGGTCTACATCTACCTCGGCCTCGTCAGGGAGCGCGGCGAGGGCTTCGCGCCGCGCGCCTACGCGACGGGGACGGCCGCGCGCTGAGGGGCTTTCGTCACCCGTCACTTCTCCAATGTCATACAAGGCACAGATTACGCGCGCGAACCCGACGCTCATCGTCTTCCTGCTCGACCAGTCGGGCTCGATGGCCGACCCGTTCGGCGGCGAGCAGGGCGCGCGCAAGGCCGACTTCGTCGCGCGCGCCGTCAACCACGCGCTGCACGACCTCGTCATCCGCTGCACCAAGACCGAGGAGGTGCGCGACTACTACCACGTCGCCGTCGTCGGCTACGGGCGCGCGGTCGGGGCGGGGCTCGGCGGCGCGCTGGCGGGCTTCGGCGTGGCCCCCGTCTCGGCCGTCGCCGACAACCCGGCGCGCATCGAGTCGGGCTACAGGCGCGTCCCCGACGGCGCGGGCGGCTTCGTCGAGATGCCCGTGCGCTACCCCGTCTGGGTACACCCGCAGGCGGAGGGCGGCACGCCGATGTGCCGCGCGCTGGGGCGCGTGCGCGAGATACTGGAGGGCTGGCTGGGCGCGCACCCGCGCGGCTTCCCGCCGACGGTGCTCCACCTGACCGACGGCGAGTCGAGCGACGGCGACCCCTTCGAGGTGGGCAGCCGAATCATGTCGCTCGGGACGGACGACGGCCGCGTGCTCCTCTTCAACTGCCACGTCTCTTCGAGCCGCGCGCGCAAGGTCGAGTACCCTTCGGAAGAGTCGCAGCTCCAGGACGCCTTCGCGCGCACGCTCTTCCGCATCTCCAGCCCGCTCCCCGAGAACTTCCTCGGCGCGGCGCAGCAGCTCGGCGTCACCGCCGCCGAGGGCTCGCGCGGCTTCGTCTTCAACGCAGACCCCTCCTCCGTCGTCCAGTTCTACGAGATCGGCACCTCGCTCACCGGCATGGCCCCTCACATCTGGATGGAAGGATGAAGGGGAAGTAGACGGTAGTCAGTAGACAGTAGCGCTCCGCGCCGCGGTCGTCGACGCTGACTCACGAATGACTCGCCGACGAAGGTTTTTCTACTGACTACTGACTACTGTCTACTGTCTACTTCTTACAACATGAGCAACGGTTGTGACGTCCAGACCCGGCACTTCATCCTTCCCAAAGGGGGGAGCGCGCCGGAGGAGTGCGAGGACGCCGTGGCGTTCGACCCGGCGGCGTTGAGGTTCGCGGCGGCCGACGGGGCGACCGAGGCTTTCGACTCGGGGCGCTGGGCGGCGCGGCTGGCGGAGGCGTGGGTCGGGGACGCGCGCGCGCCGCTGACGGCCGCGGAGTTCGGCCCGTGGCTCGGGGAGCAGGGCGGGTGGCTGCACGCCTCATGGGAGGGGCGGAAGCTCCCCTGGTACGCGGAGGAGAAGCGGCGCGCGGGCTCGTTCGCGGCCTTCGTCGGCCTGCGGCTCGAAGCCCGGGGCCGCGGGATGCGCTGGCGCGCGCTGGCGCTCGGCGATTCGTGCCTGTTGCAGCGGCGCGGGCGCGAGCTGTTGGCAGCCCTGCCCGTCTCGGGCCACGAGGCGTTCGGGTCGTCGCCGCCGCTCGTCCCTTCGAGCGAGTCGCTGCGCGCGGCGGCGCTCGCGCGGCTCGTCGAGGCGGAGGGCTGCGCCGAGCCGGGCGACACCTTCCTGCTCCTCACCGACGCGCTCGCCGCATGGTACTTCGAGGCGCTCGCGCGTCGCGTCGCGGCCGCCGAGGAGTTTGATTCTCTGCTCGCCGCGTCGGACAATGTGGCGCTCGCCGAACTCGTCCGGCGCGAGCGCGCCGCCGCGAGGATGCGCGACGACGACGTGGCGGCGGTGGGAATAAGAGTAGTCCGTAGCCAGTAGCCAGTAGTCAGTAGGCTCCGCATTGGCGAACGCGGCCACTGACGGACTGGCTGCCCGCTATAAAGGTTTTTCTACTGACTACTGACTACTGACTACTGTCTACTCCGGTTTTATGCACGCCCCGACGACAAACTTCTGGCCGACGGCGCGGCACTACGCGGAGGCGGTGCAGTGCCCGGCCGTCTGCTTCGCGGAGCCTTCGCTGAAGGGGATGCTGCCGGCCGTCGACCGGCTCGGCATGCCGCTCGTCACCTCGGGGCAGTTCGCCTACGTCTTCAAGCTCAACCCGGCGGGCGCGGGCGAGACGCTGGCGGTGCGCTGCTTCCGCGGCTTCCTCGGCGACCGCGAGGAGCGCTACCGCGCGCTCGACGCGCACCTCAACGCCCACCGCATCCCGGCGCTCCCGCGCTTCAAGTACCTCCCGCAGGGCATCCTCGTCGCCGGCCGCCGCTACCCGGCCCTCGCCATGGAGTGGGTCGAAGGGCCGACGCTCGACGTCTACCTCGACGAGGCCGTCGGGAGGCGCGAGGCGCTGCTCCACCTCGCGGGCGAGTGGGTCGCGCTCGTCGCGGCGCTGCGCGAGGCCGGGATCGCGCACGGCGACCTTCAGCACGGAAACATCATCGTCGAGCGCGGCCGCCTGCGCCTCGTCGACCTCGACGGCATGTACGTCCCCGCGCTCGGGGGCTTCCGCGCCAGCGAGGTCGGGCACCAGCACTACCAGCACCCCGCGCGCGACCCCGCGCACTTCACCGCGGACACAGACAACTTCTCCGCGCTCGTCGTCTACCTCTCGCTCATCTCGCTGGCCGAGCGCCCGGAGCTTTGGCGCGAGCACCACGACGAGAACCTCATCTTTACGCGCGCCGACTTCGCCGACCCCGACTCGTCCGCGCTCTTCCCGAAGGTCGAGGCGATAGGCGAGGAGCACGCGCGCCTCGCCGCGGCGCTCAAACGCGCCTGCCGCGCGCGCCCCTCGGAGACGCCGCCGCTGACGGAGCTGGTCACCGCCTCGCCCTCGACGCTGCCGGCGTGGATGACCGCGCCCGCCGACGTCGACGTGCGCGGCCGCACGCGCGAGGTGGCGCGCGAGGACGCCCGCCGGCCCGAGCCGGAAAGACGCTGGGCCGCGCCGAGCCGCTACAGCGCGACGCCCAACACGCCCGCGTCGGCGGGCTTCCAGGGGCTCTTCAACGCCGGGCCCGGCGGGGCCCTCGCCGCCCCGGCCCCCGCCCCCGTCGCGCGCGACCCGGCGGACGTGCGCGGCAACACGCTCTATTACGCGAAGAGCGTCTTCGGCAACTCTTACGGCTACATCTGGTGGATACCGCTGCACAACTTCCTGCTCCGGCACGTGTGGCTCGCCTTCGGCGCGCGCGACACCTTCGCCGGGATGGTCTTGACCTTCATCTTCATCGGCGTGCTGCTCCTGCTCTACGGTCTGCTCCGCGCGCTCAAAGAGGCGCAGACGGCGACGAACGCACACGCCGCCGTGACGGCCGGGGGCACGCCCCACACGTTCGGCCTGCCGCGCCCCGCCGCGACGCCCCCGGCCGCCGCCGCTCCCGCGCCCCCCTCGCTCTTCGCCCCTCCCCCGGCCGCGGCCCACGCCCCGTCGCCGGCTGCGACCCACGCCACGTTGCCGGGCGCGGCGCAAGCTTCGGCCGTCGCGCGCCCCGTCGTCGGCAACAGCAGTCTCGGCATCTACCACCTGCCCGACTGCGGCTGGGCCGCAAAGATCGCCCCGCGCCGCCGCGCCGACTTCGACTCCGCGGACGCCGCGCGCGACGCACGCTTCCGCCCCTGCCAAGTCTGCAAGCCTTGAAGAGGTGACGGGTGACGGGTGACGGGTGATAAGGAAGAAACGAGCCCCTCGCCCTCCTTCCTGTCACCCGCCACACGCCACCTGTCACTGGCTTGCCTACGCGCGCGCGTCGCGTGTAAAGTAACGCCACTGTCCCCTTTAAGGCTCTTCCTTGTAGCTCGAACGAGAATCTGTCGGAGGTCACTTCTGATGTCTTCTGAAGCACTCGACCCTTCCAAGCACCAGGTCGCCGTGACGAACGAGTACCCGGACATCGTCGGCGTGCGGCCCGACGAGCCGCACGCGTCCGCCTACCGGCCCTACATCGCGCCCGAGACGCTGATGCCCGAGCTGACGGTGCGCGCCGTCATCGTCGGCGCGATCCTCGGCATGGTCTTCGGCGCGTCGTCGCTCTACCTCGTGCTGAAGGTCGGCCTCACCGTGAGCGCCTCGATCCCCGTGGCCGTCATCTCGATCACGCTCTTCCGCATCTTCTCGAAGATGGGCGGCCGCAACGCCACCATCCTTGAGAACAACATCGTGCAGACGGCCGGCTCGGCGGGCGAGTCCATCGCCTTCGGCGTCGGCGTCACGATGCCGGCCATCATCATCCTCGGGGCCGACCTCGACCTGACGCGGCCCATCCTCGTCGCCATCCTCGGGGGGCTGCTCGGCATCCTGATGATGATTCCGCTCAGGCGCGCGCTCATCGTCCAGCAGCACGGGCTCCTGAAGTACCCGGAGGGGACGGCGTGCGCCGAGGTCTTGAAGGCGGGCGCGTCGGACGAGTCGCGCGCGATGGCCTCGGACTCGGCGCGCGCCGAGTGGGAGCGCTCGGGCGCGAGCGACGCGTCGAACACCGGCGCGAAGACCATCTTCGCGGGCTTCGGCGTGGGCCTCGTCTACACGACGCTGATGAAGGCGTTCTACACGTGGAAGGAGTACCCGACCAAGGTCTTCGGCGACCCGTTCCACAACGCGTCCGTGTCGGTCGAGTCGTCGCCGGCGCTTTTGGGCGTCGGCTACATCATCGGGCCGCGCATCTCGGCGATCATGGCGGCGGGCGGCGTGCTCGCCTACCTCGTGCTCATCCCGATGATCTCGTTCTTCGGCCGCCACCTCGGCTCGACCGTCGTCCCGCCGGGCACGACGCCCATCGGCGCGATGGGCCCCGACCAGATTCGCAACGACTACGTCCTCTACATCGGCGCGGGCGCGGTCGCCGCGGGCGGCATCATCAGCCTCGTCCGCTCGCTGCCGACCATCTGGCACGGGCTCAAGGGCGGGCTGCAAGACCTGCGCGGCGGGCAGGCGGCCAGCGCCTCGAACCCGCGCACCGACCAGGACCTGTCGATGAAGCTCGTGCTGGGCGGCATCGTCGTGCTCGTCGCGGCGATCATGCTCCTCCCGCAGCTCCACCTCCAGTTCAACCTGCTCGGCGCGATCCTCATCGTCGCCTTCGGCTTCCTCTTCGTCACGGTCTCGTCGCGCCTGACGGGCGAGATAGGCTCCTCGTCGAACCCCATCTCGGGGATGACGGTGGCGACGCTCCTGCTGACCTGCTTCATCTTCCTCGTCATCGGCTGGACGGGCCCCGGCTACTACGTGACGGCGCTCTCCATCGGCGCCATCGTCTGCATCGCGGCCTCGAACGGCGGCACGACCTCGCAGGACTTGAAGACCGGCTTCCTCGTCGGCGCGACGCCGTGGCGGCAGCAGATCGCCATCCTCATCGGCGCGGGCGCGTCCGCACTGATACTGGGGCCGATTCTCATCAACCTCAACAGCGCCGCCACCGTCTACGTGCCCGCCTCAAAAATGCAGCTCCCGGCCGAGGTGCGCGCCGACGCCTCGCAGCTCTCGGCCGCGCCGCTCGAGGGCGTCCCCGGCGACCAGGGCATCGCCGACGCCAACCAGTACCGCGTCTGGTACAAGGTCGACGAGACGGGCTCGCGCGCGGGCAAGTACCTCGTCGACGAGACGGGCACGCCGAAGTACTTCGTCGACCCCGGCATCAACGGCTCCTACAACGCGACCGAGGGCGGGCGCGAGGTCGACAAGTTCGCCGCGCCGAAGGCGACGCTGATGTCCTACATCATCAAGGGCATCCTCAACCGCGAGCTGCCGTGGGGGCTCGTCCTGCTCGGGGTGATGATCGCGGTCGTGCTGGAGATGGCGGGCAT
>DASVSK010001054.1:0-1777 GCA_036388135.1 Pyrinomonadaceae bacterium
GGGGGGGGGGGGGGGGGGGGGCCTGTAAGTTGTTTGAAAAGCAGGAGTTCTGACCTTTCGGATGGGGAGGGCAGGACGTCGGTTTGGTGGCACGTCTATTGAACTATGAGAGGCCAGATCGTTGACAGGTTTCGTGAGGGACGCGGCCTGTAACTCTACAGTTCGGCTCTCACGCCGGGCGCGAAACCTGTCAACGATCCGAAGTTCTTTAGATTGAAGGGCGGCTCCGATTCCCCGATCACGCGGGCAGGCGTGAGGGAGCCGAAGAAGGAAGGTTTCCCCATGTTGCGTCGAATTTTAGCTTTAACAATCCCCCTGGTCCTCATCAGCGTTCATCTCTCCCCGCTCTCGGCAGACGCCGCCGCGGCTTCCCCGAAACAGAAGAAAGCACAAAAGCGCGCCTCCAAGCTCGCCCCCGAGTTTGAGGCCGCCGGCCCCGCAGGCGAATTCGTCCGCGTACTCATCCAGACCAAGGGTCGCCCGTCGGCCGCTCACGCCGACGCGGTCGCCTCCAGGGGCGGCTCCAAGGGTCGCGCGTTCGAGGCGCTTGACGTCCTGACGGCGGCGGTGCCCCGCAGCGCGCTCGCCTCCCTCGCCGCGCGCGAGGACGTCGCCTACGTCTCGCCTGACCGCGAGGTCGCGGGCGCGATGGCACTGACCCGCGAGTCGACCGGCGCGGCGCTAGCACAGGCCGGCCTCCAGAACACGCCCGGCGTCACTGGCAAGGGCGTCGGCATCGCCATCGTCGACAGCGGCATCAGCACCTCGCACCCCGACTTCCGGAAGAACGGCAAGTCGCGCGTCGCGGCCTCGGTGGACTTCACCGGCGGCGGCACGGCGGTCGGCAAGAAGGGCATCCTGCTCGGCGACAGCATCCTCTTCGGCGACGGCATCCTGCTCGGCGACGGCGAGGATCGCGAAGGTCACGGTACGGGCGTGGCGGGCGTGGCGGCCGGCAGCGGCGCGGCCTCTGCCGGCTACGGCGCGAGCTTCGCCGGCATCGCCCCCGAAGCCAGCCTCATCGACCTGAAGGTCCTCGACGACCGGGGCGTGGGCACGACCAGCTCGGTGCTCGGCGCGATCAACTGGGCCATCGTCAACCAGAAGCGCTTCAACATCCGCGTGATGAACCTCAGCCTCGGCGCTCCCGTCCGCGAGTCTTACCACACCGACCCGCTGTGCAAGGCGGTCGAGCGCGCGGTGCTCTCCGGCATCGTCGTCGTCGCCGCCGCCGGCAACGAGGGGCGCACCGACGAGGTCGTCGGTCACAAGCCGAACGGCGACCCCATCTACCGCCCGGTCTACGGTGGCATCCACAGCCCTGGCAACAGCCCCTACGCCATCACCGTCGGGGCGTCCGACACGAACGGCACCGTCGCCCGCTCCGACGACCGCATGGCGCAGTTCTCCTCGAAGGGCCCGACGGCCTTCGACCACCTGATGAAGCCCGAGCTGGTCGCGCCCGGCCGCGGCGTCGTCGCGGCGATGTCGCAGGAGAGTCCGAACACGGCGGCGCAGCGCCCCGACCGCGTCGCGCAGCCGGCTGGCTCGGGCGCGCTCCAGAACGCCTACTACACCTACTACGGCACCTCCTTCTCCGCCCCGGTGGTGAGCGGCACCGTGGCGCTGATGCTTGAGGCCAACCGCTCGCTCACGCCCGCGCTCGTCAAGGCGACGCTGATGCGCACGGCGAACGCGCTGCCCGACTCGCTCTTCGCCTCGAAGACGGCCGACGCGCTGACGCAGGGCGTCGGCCAGGTCAACGCGGCGGCGGCGG
>DASVSK010001055.1:0-6208 GCA_036388135.1 Pyrinomonadaceae bacterium
CTGACCATCGACAGCGAGCTACAGAAGGAGGCCGTCGCGCAGCTCCGCGGCCGCAACGGCGCGGTCGTCGTCCTCAACCCGCAGACGGGCGAGCTGCTGGCGATGTACAGCAACCCCTCGTATTCCCTGCGCGAGGTGCAGGACGGGGAGGCTTGGATTCGGCTGAACGCGAACGAGCGCGACCGGCCGCTCGTCAACCGCGCGCTGCGCGGGCGCTACATCCCCGGCTCGACCTTCAAGACCGCCGTCATGCTCGCGGCCTTCAACCACGGCTTGCAGGGTCAGAAGTTCAACTGCTCGGGCGCGGGCTTCTACGCCGAGCGCGGCGCGCGCCCCGTCTTCGACTCGGGCGGCACCGGCGAGGTTCACGGCCAAATCGGAGTCGACACGGCGCTCGAAGTCTCCTGCAACCAGTACTTCGCGCAGATGGCGATCAAGCTCGGGCCGGAGAAGCTGGCCGCGGAGCTGGCTAAGCTCGGGATGTCGCCGGTCGGCAGCCCGCAGGAGGCGCTCGGCGGCGGGCGGCAGCCCGAAATCTGGAACGTGAGCGTGCCCGCGGTCGCGCGCGCGCTCGCGCCCGTCGACGCCACGGTCGCGCTCTACCCGAGGGAGCGGCCTTACGACCTCGGGCTGATCGGCTTCGGCCAGGGGTACGCGGGGCAGATGACGCCGTTCCAGATGGCGCTCGTCGCGGCGGCCGTCGGCAACCTCGAAGGCAAGCTGATGAAGCCGAAGATCGAGTACGACCGCGCGCCCGAGGTCTGGGCGCAGGCGACCGCGCCGCAGCACGCGGCGGAGATGCGGCGCATCATGGGGCTCGTCGCCGGGGGCTCGCAGGGCACGGCGACGAGCGTGATGGCCCCCGTCCACGCCCAGGGCATCATCACGGGCGGCAAGACGGGCACGGCCGAGAAGCAGATTCCCCTCTACGACCCGAAGACGGGCGAGGAGCGGAAGGTCAAGAAGGTCGAGCGCGACCGGCGCGGCAACCCCATCCGCGAGTACTGGGAGACGATGCTCGACCCCGAGTTCCGCATCGACAGTTGGTACATCAGCATCGCGCCGCTCGACCGCCCGCAGCTCGCCATCGCCGTCATCATCGAGGGCGGCGGCTACGGCGCGAAGGCCGCCGCGCCCGTCGCGGCCGCGCTCATCCTGAAGGCGCGCGACCTCGGCCTGCTCGGCGTGCCCGGCACCGCCGCCCCGCAGCAGCAGCCGCAGGGGCTGCCGCCGCAGACCACGGGGCAGCCGCAGGCGACGCCGCGCGCGACGCCCGCCGCGCGCGCCACGCCGGCCGCCCGCGCGACGCCGGCCGCCCGGCCGCGCGCCGGAAACCAGGCCAACCAGTGAAGCTCCCGGGGGGACGGTAAATGAGGAATCGCGCTTCGACACACCTGCTTTTGCTGCTGCTGATCGTCGGGCTGGAGGTCGTCGGCTACTGGGCCGTCTACGACTCGGCGCTGCTGCGCGGGTACGAGCCCTCGGTCGTCGGCGCGGCGCGCGACCTGCTGCTCTACGTGCCGCTCGTCTTCCTGCTCTTCTGGCTCTCGCGCGTGATGCGCTTCAAGGGGAGCTGGGCGCTCTACACGACGGCCGTGCTGCTCTTCTCGGTCGGGCTGCTCGTCCAGTACAGGCTCTACAGCGACCCCGAGTACGGCTCGGGCAACAAGGCGCAGGCGCGCGCCGAGAAGACGCAGGTGCAGCGCCTGCGCTACATCAACCAGTTCTACGGCCCCGACAAGAAGGAGGCGATGGGGCTCGACCCGACCGCGGCGCAGCCCGAGGCGACGCCCGAGGTCGTGCGCCGCTCGGAGGTCACGGTCGGGCGCGCGCTCTTCTCCTCCTTCACGTGGGTGCCGCTCTTCGCCTTCGCCGCGCTGGCCGCCGCCTACTGGTTCTGCGTCCGCGACCGCTACCTCGACTGGATGCAGCGGCACAGCTTCCTCATCGTCGTCTGCACGCTGGGGCCGCTTTTGGCCGCCGTCGTCTGGTCGAGCGCGGGCAAGTTCGGCGGCAACATGACGCCGTGGGAGCCGTCGAAGATTCCCTTCCTCCTCGGCTTCGCCGGCATCCTGACGATGCACTACAGGGAGCTGGCGCGCACCTACTGGGGCATGCCGCGCGCGCGCAACGTCGTCCCGCTGCTCGTGATGGGGATGATCCCGTTCATCCCCTTCTTCGCGCTCAAGGACTTCGGGCAGATGCTCGTCTTCAGCGGGGCCTACGCGACGCTCTACCTCGTCGCCGTGCGCCGCTGGCCGCAGCTCCTGCTCTTCGTCGGCTCGCTCGTCCTGGTCGTGGTCGTGCTCGTCGTCGGCGCGCTCCCGCCCAACGTGCAGGAGCGCGTGCCGACGCTCGCCACGCTCGCCACGCCCGTCCGCGCCGTCCTGCCCGACCGCATCAAGCAGCGCTTCCACCTCTGGCTCGACGGCTTCGCGCCGCCCTCGCCCGACACCGCCTGGTGGAAGAAGGACTACGACGACGCCCTCGGGCGCGACCAGCGCATGCGCGAGCTGGCCGAGCAGAGCCCGGCCATGCAGCGCACCGTCAACGTCGACGTCTGGTTCGACCGCGTCGCCTTCCAGCCCTCGCAGGCCACCTTCGGCATCGCCGCCGGGCGCGTCACCGGCCGGGGGCTGGGGCTGGGCTTCGCCGAGGTCATCCCCGTCGCCGACTCCGACTACATCTACGCGGCCATCGCCGAGGAGTTCGGGCTGCTCGGCGGCGCGGTCATCATCCTCGCGCTGATCGTCTTCGTCAACGCGGGCGTGCGCACCTCCATCGAGGCGCGAGACATGTTCACCAAGCTCTGCTCGGCGGGGCTGACGGCCTTCATCGGCTTCCAGGCGCTCGTCAACATCGGCGGCACGACGCGCGCCCTGCCGATGACGGGCATCACCCTGCCCTTCGTCAGTCACGGGGGCTTCAGCCTGATCACGAGCTTTGCCATGCTCGGCATGCTCCTGGCCTTCTCGCACCGCAACGCGAGCGACGCCGAGTCGCCGCTCGGCCGCCCGGCCGCCGCGTCGGCGCTCCCCCGCGAGGAGGAAGACTACAGAGTCCCGGAGGCGGTTCAATGACAGACGACCCCGTGGGCGCTCGCATCGAGGCGGCGGCCATCACCGACCGCGGCCTCAGCGAGAAGCGCCCCGAGAACGAAGACTCGATGCTGACGGACACGGCGCTGCGCGTCTTCGCCGTCGCCGACGGCGTGGGCGGGGCGCAGGCCGGCGAGGTCGCCTCGCAGACCGCCATCGAGGTCATCCAGGAGGCGTTCGCCAACCAGCGCCCGGGCGAGGACGTCGAAGACCTGATGGAGATCGCCATCCAGCGGGCCAACGACTCCATCTACCGCATGTCGCGCGAGCAGCCGCGCTTCGCGATGATGGCGACCACCGTCGTCGCGCTCCACCTCGACGGCCTGCGCGCCACCGTCGGGCACGTCGGCGACTCGCGACTCTACCGTCTGACGCCCGAGGGGCGGCTCAACCGCGAGACCGATGACCACTCGCTCGTCGAGGAGGAGATGAGGGCCGGCCGCCTCACGCCCGAGCAGGCCGCGCACCACCCGAACCGCAACGTCATCAGCCGCGCGCTCGGCGCGGAGGCCTCGGTCGAGGTGGACATGCGCACCTTCGACGTCGAGACCGGCACCCTCTTCCTCCTCTGCTCCGACGGCATCACGCGCCACATCCCCGACGAGGAGCTGTCGACGCTCCTGCGCGGCGCGGCGTCGCTCGGCGCGGTCTGCGAGGAGATGAAGCGCCGCTGCTACGAGCGCGGGGCCGAGGACAACCTGACGGCCGTGCTGGTGCGCGTCGGGGGTGACGGCGACCGCCCCCCCGGCGGCGGCGACGACGATGACGACGACGAGCAGACGCTCGTCCGCGAGCGCCCCGACGAGCGCGCGACGCGCGAACTCTCCCGGGCCTCGACGCAACGGCTCAGAAGACCCTTCGACGCCGCGGGCGCGGCCGTGGCGACCGCCGCCGCCCCGGCCGCCGCCGACGCGAAGGCGCGCGTGGACGACGACGCCCCCGCGGTGCCGAAGACGTCGCGTGACGGCGGCGGGTCGTCCGACGTCCGCGCCGCCGAGCGCAGCACCGGCCGCGGGCTGTTGACGTTCGGCGTGCTCCTCATCACGCTCGGGGCCGTGGGGCTCGCCTTCTACGTGGGGATGATGTTCGAGCGCAAGGGCATGTCGAGTCAGGTCGGGCTCGCCGGGGACGCGACGTCGGCGACGCCGACGCCCCCTGCCGCGCCCTCCGCCACCAGACCGCCCGAGACCGTGTTCGCCGAAAGCCCCGCCGAAAGGTTCGACCGCCTGCGCCGCGCCGTCGACCTCTCGCCCGCGTCCGAGGCCACGCGGATGACCCAGGACGCCAACGGCCGCCCGCTCGAGTCCACCGACCCGCACTTCCTCTACCTCTACGGGCGCGCGCTGCTCCTGACCGACCGGCAGCCCGAGGCCGCCGCCGCCTTCGACCGCGCGATACAGAGGGTCAACGAGAACATGACCCCCGAGAACGGCGAGCTGAAGATAGACGCGCGGCTGGCGAAGGTCGCCGCGCACCTGCGCGCCCGCGACGACGCGGCCGCGCGCGAGGCGGCCGACGCACTCTCGGAGGTAGTCCGGCCGCAGCAACAGCCCGCCGGGGAGGGCGCGCAGACGTTATCGACGCCGGTGCCTTGAGGAGACAGCAGACGGTTGTCGGTTGCCGGTAGTCGGTAGGCTTCCGCCCCTGACGCGGCCGCCGACGCCCGGAAGATTCGATGATGAAGCGTTTTTCAACCGGCTGCTGTCAACCGACCACCGTCTACTGATTTGAGATGAGCGAGCTGAAGCTTCAGCAGTGTAGACTCGACGGACGCTACGACGTGCTCGACTGCCTCGGGCGCGGCAGCTACTCGGAGGTCTACGTGGCGCGTGACACGGCGGCCGCCGAGGGCCAGCCGCGCCTCGTCGTCATCAAGGCGCTGAACACGCACCTCCAGGGGATGCCCGACCCGGAGCTGGAGCGCACGCTGGTCGAGAACTTCCGCAACGAGGCCATCGCGCTCGACCGCGTGCGCCACCCCAACATCATCAGCCGCCTCGGCCACGGCACCGCCATCGACCTCTCGGGGCGCACGTTCCACTACCTCGTGGTCGAGTACCTGCCGGGCGGCGACCTCCAGGCGCTCGTGCTGCGCCACCCGCTCCCGCTCGACGGCGCGCTCTTCTACCTCGAACAGGTCTGCAAGGGGCTGGCGCACGCGCACAAGCACGGCGTCATCCACCGCGACATCAAGCCGCAGAACCTCCTGCTCACCGCCGACCAGCACACGATCAAGATCGCAGACTTCGGCGTCGCCAAGATAGAGGCGGCCGAGGGCGCAATCACGCGCGTCGGGACGGACGTCTACGCCGCGCCCGAGCACCACCCGCTCGCCGTCACCGGCCCGCTCGACACGACCTCGCTCTCGCGCCCCCGCGTCATCCAGTTGACGCCCGCCGCCGACATCTACTCGCTGGCGAAGACGACCTACATGCTCCTCACGGGCGAGCCGCCGCGCCGCTTCTCGCAGAAGCCGATCACGCAGCTCCCGCAGGAGTTCGCCGCCGAGCAGTGGGCCGGCTACGTCCTGCGCGTGCTCGAGCGCGCGACGCAGACCTACCAGGAGAGGCGTCACCAGACGGTCGACGAGTTCTGGCGCGAGATCAGGGACGCGACGATGGCGCAGACGCGGCCGCTCAGGCGTCCCGACGGCGGCGAGGCGGGACCGGGCGAGCCCGACGAGCGCGGCTTCCGCGGCGAGCCGGATTCGCCGCGCGGCTTCTCGGCCGCGCCGCCGCCCGCGCCGACCTTCGACCGCGATTCGCGCTCGCCCGGCATCAGCAACGCGCAGCGCCACCGCTTCGTCGTTCCCATCGCGCACGGCGGCTCCGCGGCGCAGATGCTGGCCGTAGACGACGGCGGCCACCCCCCCGCCGCGCGCGCGGGCGCTGAACACGCGGCCGCGCCGTACGCGGAAGCGCCGCCCGACGCCGCGCCGCGCCGGCCGCGCCCGGCCTCCAGCCTGCGCAAGTGGGGCGTCGCGCTGCTGCTCCTGCTGGCCTTCTCGGGTATGCTCTACGCGACCTATCGCTACGTCCAGAACTCGCGCGGCCAGATGCGGCAGGGGCAGCAGCAGGGCGGCGGCGCGGCCGGGAGAGTCGCCGCGGCCG
>DASVSK010001056.1:0-5802 GCA_036388135.1 Pyrinomonadaceae bacterium
AAAGTCAGTGAAGAAGGCCCGGCTGTCGAAGCCGGGCCTTCTTCATTGTTTTCTCGTTGCTTTCCCGTTCAGGTTCTCAGGCAAAGGCCGGATTGTTTCCCGACTCCTGACTCCTGACTTCGGACTCCGGGCTCCGAGGACGTTCGGCTTGACACCGCTCGTGCGGTTGGTGCAGTATCAGCGCGAAAATCGTTCAACGTTTAGGACGCACGGCCCCAGCGCTTCCCCCCACGGAGCAGGCGCGGACGACTCGACCGGCGGCGGCAACTAGCCGCAGACGGCGCGCATCTGAAGTTGGAACGCGACGCTCCAGTGGCCGACCAAAGCGCGCGCGCCCCGGAACTTAAATCTCCCAACAATCAGGCTCGAATAGCGCACGACGGAGGATTTGCGACCGATGAAAAACGCATTAAGACTTCTGGCACTGACCGCGCTCGCCACGGTGTTCGCGCTCCCGGCCTACGCGCAAGACGCGGCCGCCGCTCCCGCCGCCGCCGCGCCCACCGGCCCCTGCACCGAGGCCGACGCGAAGGCGGCGGTCTATAAGAGATTTACCGACAACTTTAAAGGCACGCCCGACCAGCAGAAGACGGCCTACGAGTCCGGCAGGGAGTACCTGAGCAAGTACGGCTCCTGCGAAGCGGCCGGCGACAAGCAGATCGCCACTTACGTCCAGAACTGGGTCGGCAAGTACGAGAAGGCCGTCGTCGAGTTCAACTGCACCAAGGCGGCCAACGAGAACCCGTCCCAGGCGTTCGAGGCTTGCAGGCCGCTGATCGCCGCCAACCCCGACAACGTGAAGTTCCACCTCGCGCTCGTCGGCGCGGGCATCAAGAGCAACGCCTCGGGCAGCAAGAACCTCAACGCGCAGGCCGCCGCCGAGGCGCGCACGGCGCTCCGGTTAATCGAGCAGGGCAAGACCGCCGACACGTGGGCGCCTTTCGCCAACCAGCAGGACACCACGATGGGCCTGCGCTACTACATCGCGGCGTGGACGTACGACAGCGCGCCCGAAGGGGCGGTCGCGGAGTTGCTCAAGGTCGCGCAGTCGAGCAGCATCTTCGCCAAGGAGCCGGCCACGTTCCAGTTGCTCGGCGCCGCTTACTACAACGGCGAGCTGAAGAAGCTGGCCGACGAGTACAAGGCGAAGTACGAGGGCAAGGAGGAGACGCCCGAGAGTAAGGCGCTCTTCGACAGGATCAACGTCGTGCTCGACCGCGTCATCGACGCCTACGCGCGCGCCGTCGCGCTCAGCAACGCGAACCCGTCGAAGTACGGGGCCACGACCACCGCGCTCAGGCCCGTGCTGACGAACCTCTACAAGCAGCGCCACGAGAACTCCGAGGCGGGGCTGAACGAGCTGATAGCCAGCGTCCTCAGCAAGCCGCTGCCCTTGCCGGGTCAGGAGCCCGCGCCGACCGCGTCGCCCGCCAGCTCCTCCGGCACGAACGGCACCAACGGCGCCTCGCCGGCCACGGCTCAGCCCGCCGCCGGGGCCACGGCCAAGCCCGCTTCGTCCACCACGAACACGACCCCGGCCGCCAAGCCGGCCGCGACAACGCAGAGGCCGCCCCGCTTCTAATTCCACGCGCGGACTCTAAGAACGCCGGGCGCTTTAGACGGTTAATCAATCGGTCGCCGCAGACTCCGAAAGCCGGGCGCACCCGAAGACGAAAGTCGGACGGTGCGCCCGGCGTTTTTGTTACAATCCCGCGCATGACGAAAGAGGACAGCCCCGAAGCGAAGGGGCAGAGCCACGACCCGCCGCCCGCGCCCGACGCCTCCCCGCTCGAAGACAGGCTCGACTACCGGTTCCGCGACCGGCGTCTGTTGGGGCGCGCCCTGACGCACCGCTCGTGGGCGCACGAGACGGTCGGGTCGGGCGGCGAGCGCGAGGCGCGCACGCTCCACAACGAGGCGTTCGAGTTCGTCGGCGACTCCGTGCTCGGCCTCGTCGTCGCCGACGCGCTCTTCCGCTCCCACCCTGAGGTGACCGAGGGGGAGCTCTCGCGCATGAAGCACAGGCTCGTCAGCACCCAGACGCTCGCGCGCGCGGCGCGGCGGCTTCAGCTCGGCGAGTTCCTACGGGTCGGGCGCGGCGAGGAGAAGACCGGCGGGCGGCGCAAGCGCGCCCTGCTCGCCGACACCTTCGAGGCGCTGCTCGCCGCGGTCTTCCTCGACGGCGGTTACGCCGAGGCGCGGCGCTTCGTCGAGCGCACGCTCGCGAGCGAGCTCGAAGAGGCCAGCCCGGAGTCGGCCGCCGCCGCCGACTTCAAGACTCTGCTCCAGGAGCGCCTACAGTCCGAGCGTCACCTCTCGCCCACTTACGACCTGGTCGAGACCGAAGGGCCGCCGCACGCGCCCACCTTCCACGTCGAGGCCGTCTTCGACGCCGAGCGCGTCCGCGGCCGCGGCCAGTCCATCAAGTCGGCCGAGATGGACGCCGCCCGCCTGGCCCTCGAACTGATCGGCCCGCCGCCCGAGGCGGCTGACGACGCGCAAGAGGCCGCCGACGAACACGAAGCCGACGGCGAGCAGCCCGGCCGGGAGGGCGAGAAATAAGAGCGCGTAAGCGGGCGGGAAAAAAATCACCACGGAGACACGGGGACGCGGCTAATCGCCTTAGCCGCGTCCCCGTGTCTCCGTGGTTGATCTCTTCCGACTTACGCCCGACCGCGAAAGAGCTACGGAGCTTCCGGCCAGCCGAAAAACTCGTGCGCCCACATGAAGCGCGTCCCGGCGGCGCGCGCCGCGCCCTCGTCCCTGTCCATGTCGCCGACGAAGAGCGTCTCCGCGGGCGCGGCGCGGAAGTGGCGCATGAGGCGCAGGAGCATCTCCGGCCTCGGCTTGCGGCAGGCGCAGCCCCTGTGCGGGGCGTGCGGGCAGACCTCAATCGAGCCCGGCGGGGCCGTCACGCCGAAGGCCGCGACCACCATCTCTTCGAGCAGGCCGCGCGCGGCCGCGAGCGTCATGTAGCCCATGCCGACCCCGCCCTGGTTGGTGGCGACGCCGAAGCGCGCGCCGCCCTCGCCCCATTCGATCCGCGCCAGACGCTCGCGCACGCCGGGAATCAGCTCCCAGTCGCCGGGTTTGTTCGGGCAGGGGAGTCCGGGCACGGTCGTGCGCCTGAGCGTCCCGTCCGCGTCGAAAACGTAAAGTTTGATGGGCCTCTCGCCGTCCACGAACGCGAGTCTACGCCCGGACTTTATATTTAAGCTGTCGCGTTTGTGGAGAATTTGCGCGCGCGGCTCAGGGGCGGAAGCGTTCGCAGTCGATGCCGTACTTCTTCACCTTGTAGCCGACGATGCGCTCCGTCGTGTCGAGGAGCTTGGCGGCCTTCTTGCGGCTGCCGCGCGCAGTCTTCAGTGCGTCCTGGATGATGTCGCGCTCGTACGCCTCGACGGCCGAGGCGAGCGAGAGTCGCGTCACCGTGCCCGAGCCTTCGGCCGTCTGCAACGACGGCGGCAGGTGGTGGCCGTGGATGACCGACGAGTCGCAGACGACGACCGCGCGCTCGACGACGTTCTCCAGCTCGCGGACGTTCCCCGGCCAGTGGTAGCTCGTCAGCATGTCGATGGCGGGCGTCGAGATGCGCTTGATGTGCTTGCGGTGCTCGCGCGCGTACTTCTCAAGGAAGTGGTCGGCGAGGAGCAGCACGTCGGGCTTGCGCTCGCGCAGGGGGGGCATGAAGATTTGGAAGACGTTGAGCCGGTAGTAGAGGTCTTCGCGGAACTCGCCCGCGGCCATCGCGCCCTCCAGCTCCTTGTTGGTCGCGGCGATCAGGCGCACGTTGACCTTGATGGTCTCGGTGCCGCCGAGGCGCTCGAACTCGCGCTCCTGTAGCGCGCGCAGCAGCTTGATCTGCGTCGAGGCGTTGAGGTCGCCGATCTCGTCGAGGAAGAGCGTGCCGCCGTCGGCCAGCTCGAAGCGCCCCTTCTTGCGCGCCTGCGCGCCGGTGAACGCGCCGCGCTCGTAGCCGAACAGCTCCGCCTCGATCAGCGTCTCGGGGAGCGCCGCGCAGTTGACCTTGATGAAGGGCTTGCCCGCGCGCAGGCTATTGTAGTGGATGGCGTGCGCGATCAACTCCTTGCCCGTCCCCGACTCGCCGCGCAGCAGCACGGTCGTGTTCGTCCGCGCCACCTGCGTCACCTGCTCGTAGACCTGACGCATCGGGTTCGAGTTGCCGACGATGTGCGAGAAGTCGTAGCGCTCGCGCAGCTCCTGCTTGAGGTGCGCGTTCTCGTCCGCCAGCCGCGCGCGCTCCGACTCGGCCAGCCGCTCGACCTTCACCGCCTGCGCCAGCATCGAGGCGGCCACCGAGAGCAGCCTCGTCAGGCGCTCGTAGTCGCGCGCCTCCGCGTAGGGGACGTCGACGCCGAGGACGCCGACGGCGCGGCGGCCGACCGCGAGCGGCACGCAGACGAACGTCACCTCCTGCCGCGACGCCGCGCGCTCCCTCCCCGCGAGACGCTGGAGGAGCAGGGGCTCGCGGCTCGCCTGCGGCACCACCACCGGCCTGCAAGTCTCCGCGACGCGCCCGGCCACGCCCTCGCCGACGCGGTAGCCCACGCGCCGCGCCGCCTCCTCGTCGAGCCCGTAACCGGCCTCGACGCGCAGCTCCTCCGCCTCCGGTTCGAGCAGCATGACGAACCCGCGCGTGAAGCCCTGGCTGTGCGCGAGCAGTTCGAGCGCGCGCGCGAGCGCGGGGCGCAGGTGCGGCGCGTCGGCGAGCGTCTGCCCGATTTCGAGCAGCGCCGCCAGCTCCTGCGCGTCGGGTTGCCCCTGTCTGAGTATCTGCGGAATGCTCTGGGGAAGGTTGAAGACGTTTTCCATGAAGAGCCCTGTTACTTGCGAACCCGCAGGCGGCGCTCGGCGCGCGCTCCTCGCCCTCGGGTAAGGTGGCATCGTAGAGGCGTCGCCCCCGCCCGTCAAGGAGCGCCCGCCGTTGCCGAGACACGCCGGGGGCGTTTTACCGCAGACAAATATGTCGCGCCCGCGGCTGGGCCGGACAATTTTGTCGCGGCCTTTAAAATGGCGTTTCTAAGGCCGAAAAAGCGAAGGGGCGCAGGCTTTTTACCGCGGGTGTTCTGGCATAAGAGCATCAGGACAGGCTGAAAGAGGCGAGTCCCACACGTCTACCTTCCAAAATCAACTCTCGAACAGAGCGACAATTTTGTCCGGCCTTCTCACGCGCGCGACAATAATGTCGCCGCCGTCTGAACACTCCGACGGCGAGGTCACGCCGCACCACACTGCAAATCACGCCGCGCCGCACTTCAAATATCGACGAATGACAGCAACCCTTCCGGGCGGAGACGTGCGCCGCTCAAGGCATTGCGACGGCCGCGCCGCGTGGCACGTGCGTTGTTATCGGGACGTCACGTGATGAGCTTCGACGCTCAAAGCATCGGCCCCGGCCGGTGTGCGTTAGTCGCTTCGGAAAATCTAAAGGGGAGAAGCCGGATGACGAGTAGGTCTGGGGGAATGTCGGGGCGCGTCTGGTCTCTGTTCCTGCTCGCCCGGTCGCGTCGTCCCCGGCGCAGACACAGGCCGACGGTGTCACGGGAGCCTTTGGCCGAGGCCGCGGACTTCCCGCCGGCTACGCGGGCGAGGTTGCGCTCGAAGGCGCGGCCGGAGATTAGTTTTTAACTCGCGCGGCGCGCGGGCAGGCTTCATCGCGGGGGCGCGGGGCGCGGCGGGGAGGACGCTATGGGGGTGGACTTCCTCTTGAGACCCGCGCCCCCGCGGTGAATACGTCGAGTGAGGCGGAAGCCCGGCCGTCAGGGAGGGCTTGAAGACAAG
>DASVSK010001057.1:0-1785 GCA_036388135.1 Pyrinomonadaceae bacterium
GCCCGCGCGCGCGCGGCGGGGGATGGTCGCCTCGACCGACCGCATCGCCTCGCAGGCGGGCGTCGACGTTCTGAAGCGCGGCGGCAACGCCGTGGACGCGGCCGTCGCGGTCGCCTTCGCGCTCGCGGTGACCTACCCGGCGGCGGGCAACCTCGGCGGCGGCGGCTTCATGATGATTCGGCTGCGCGACGGGCGCGCGACCGCCATCGACTACCGCGAGATGGCCCCGGCCGCCGCGCACCGCGACGTCTACCTCGACGAGCGCGGCGAGCTGAAGAAGGGCGAGGGCGGCTCGCTCGTCGGCTACCGCGCGTCGGGCGTCCCCGGCACGGTCGCGGGGATGGAGCTGGCGCTCAAAAAATACGGCTCCGGGCGGCTCACGTGGGCGCAGCTCGTCGAGCCCGCGCGCCGCCTCGCCGCCGAGGGCTTCGCGCTGCCGCACGGCCTCGCGCGCTCGCTGAGGGCCAACGCCGACGACCTCAGTCTCTACCCCGAGTCGAAGAAGGTCTACCTGAACAACGGGCGCTTCCGCGAGGAGGGCGAGGTCTGGCGTCAGCCCGAGCTGGCCGCGACGTTCGCGCGCATGCAGCGCTCGGGCCCGCGCGAGTTCTACGAGGGGCGCACCGCGCGGCTCATCGCCGAAGACATGCGCGCCCACGGCGGCCTCATCACGCTCGAAGACCTGAAGGGCTACGTCGCGAAGGAGCGCGCGCCCGTGCGCACGACCTACCGCGGCTTCGAGGTCATCTCGATGCCGCCGCCGTCGTCGGGCGGCGCGGTGCTCATCGAGATGCTCAACATCCTCGAAGGCTTCGACCTGCGAAACATGGGCGCGGCGTCTTCGGAACGCTACCACGCGCAGACCGAGGCGATGCGCCGCGCCTTCGCCGACCGCGCCGAGTACATGGGCGACGCCGACTTCGTCGACGTCCCCGTCGCCGGGCTCATCGACAAGTCCTACGCCGAGCGGCTGCGCAAGGGCATCAGCATGAGCCGCGCCTCGACGAGCGCGGAGGTCAAGGCCGGCCGCCCCGCGGGGGCCGAGTCCGAGGAGACGACGCACTTCACCGTCGTCGACGCGGAAGGGAACTGCGTCTCGAACACCTACACGCTCAACGACAGCTACGGCTCGAAGGTGGTGATGAAGGGGACGGGCGTCCTCATGAACGACGAGATGGACGACTTCGCCGCCAAGCCCGGCACGCCCAACATGTTCGGGCTCATCCAGGGCGAGCGCAACGCGGTCGCGCCGCGCAAGCGCCCGCTCTCGGCCATGACGCCGACCTTCGTGCTGCGCAAGGACGGCTCGCTCTGGTTCGCCGTCGGGAGCCCGGGCGGCCCCACCATCATCAACACCGTCCTCCAAGTCGTCACCAACGTCGTCGACTTCGACATGAACATCCAGCAGGCGGTCGACGCCCCGCGCATTCACCACCAGTGGCTCCCGGACGAGATCGCCTACGAGCCCTTCGGGATGAGCGCCGACACCTTCCGCGCGCTCGAATCGCGCGGCCACAGGCTCACGCAGCGTCCCCGCTACATGGGCGACGCGCAGGGCATCATGATCGAGGAGAAGACCGGCGTCCGCCTCGGCGCCAGCGACCCGCGCAACTACGGCGAGCCCGTCGGCTACTAAAGACTTTGATAAAATGTAGGGGCAGGGCCCGTCCCTCTCCGCGTCTTCCGTAAGAGAGCGGGCGGGGGCGGGCCCTGCCCCTACGGCTTCCCCGACGCAATTCAGGAGTTAAAGGCTTTGAGACTTAAAACAGTGATCGCGGCGCTGTT
>DASVSK010001058.1:0-5225 GCA_036388135.1 Pyrinomonadaceae bacterium
TCGCTCGTCGACACGGCCTCGGGCAAGGCGTACCCGCTGCGCCGCGAGTGGCTGAGCGTCGAGAGGGGCGCGCCCGCGGCCGACACTTCGGCCCGCGCCGCCGCGCCCGCGCGCGACGCCTCGACGCGGGGCGACGCGGCCGGCGCGGGCGGGGCGCGCTGGCGTCTGCTCGGGCGGACGGCGCGGGAGGAGGTCTACGAGAACGCGCGTGCGCTGCCGCGCGCGTGGCTCGCGTCGGAGGCGCGCGCGCTGGGCGACGAGGCGACGCTCGCCGTCATACGCACGGGGCGTCTGCCCGACGGCTCAAGGTGGGAGCCGCTGCGGACGGCGCTGGCGGAGCAGGGCGCGGAGGAGGCGGCGACCGGGGGCGGCGCGGGCGGCGCGGGCGCGGAGGTCTTCGCTTACGAGCCGAACCGCGTCGACGTGAGGACGAAGGCGGGCGCGCCCTCGTTGCTCGTGCTGGCCGAGAACCACTACCCCGGCTGGCGCGCTTACCTTGACGGGCGCGCGGTCGAAGTGTTGAGGGTAAACTACGCGCTGCGCGGCGTCCGCGTCCCGGCGGGCGAGCACGAGGTGAGCTTCCGCTACCGCCCCGCGTCCGCGCTCGCGGGGCTCGCCGTCTCGCTGCTCACGGCCGCGGCGCTCCTCCTCTGGTGGCGGCGTCGGCTCCCGGAAGGGAGGCTGCCCGGCTTCGGTTCGCGCGGGCGTCGGCCGGAGAATCAAGGGGGTTCAGGTGATGAGTGAACAGGTCGAGTACGCGCGGCCGCGCCGCGTCGAGTCGCCCGAGGGGTGCTTCTTCTACCACACGATGGAGCTGCCCGGCCTCGGCGTCGTCCACGGCCAGTGGGACTTGCGCGGCAAGTTCGAGGAGTACGTCGGCGGCGTCGAGGTCGCGGGCAGGAGCGTGCTCGACGTGGGGACGGCGACCGGCTTTTTGAGCTTCGAGGCGGAGCGGCGCGGCGCACGCCGCGTCGTCTCGTTCGACATGAGCGACGTGCGGCAGCAGACGCTCCTGCCGTTCAAGGACAAGCTCTACTACCAGAACCGCGAGCGCTGGGCGGAACTCTACGGCGCGGAGATGGAGCGCTGGAAGGACGCCTACTGGCTGTGCCACAGGCTGCTCGGCTCGCGCGCCGAAGTCTTCTACGGGAGCGTCTACGAGGTGCCGCCCGCGCTCGGGCGGTTCGACGTCGTCGTCGTCGGCTCGGTGCTCGAACACCTGAGCGACCAGGTCTCGGCGCTGGCCTCGATTTCGCGCGTGGCGGGGGAGACGCTGGTCGTCGTCACGCCGCTGCTGGAGACCGAGGAGCGCATCGCGCGCTTCGAGCCGCTGGCCTCGAACCCCGACTACGACTACACGTGGTGGACTTACTCGGTCGGCGTCTACCGGGAGGTCTTGCGCATGCTCGGCTTCCGCATCGAACGCGTCACCAGCGGCGACTACTATTACGACTACGCCGGCCGCTGGGAGCAGCGCTTCACCCTCGTCGCCGTCCGCGGGGGCGTGTGAGCGCGAGGCTGACGAACCGCACAAAAAGAAGGGGGCGCTCGAACGTTCGAGCGCCCCCTCGTTCTTTAAACGAGCCGCCGGGTTAGAAGCGTGTGCGGTACTCGTCCGAGTTGATGAAGGCCCTGACCATCTCGGCGCGGACGAAGTCGCCGCCGAACTCGTTGAGCTTGCCGAGCCAGAAGTTGTAGCCGGAGAAGTCCGTGTCGCGCCCCTCGTTCGGGTTGCGCTTCAGGTAGCCGAAGTACTGCATCAGCACGAAGGCCCGGTTCTTCTCGGCGTTGTCGAGGGACGCGCTCTCCGTCACCGCGCGCAGCGCGGCGGCGCGCCCGGCGACGCCCCCCGAGCCGAAGGCCGCGACGGCGGCGCTGCGCTCGCCCGCGGTCGGCGTGACGCCCGCGTTCGAGTACAGCTTCTCGACGAACTGCGCCGCCGTCATCGAGGCGGGGAAGGCCGACTGGAAGTCGCCGCGGCCGACGAACGCTACCGCGTAGGCGTTCTTGTTGGCCGCAATCGCCAGCTCCCAGCCGTCGTTGCCGACGATGATGCCGTTGGCGATGGAGCGCGTCTCGGGCATGAAGCTCTCGCGGCGGACGGGGACGGGCTGGCCCGAGAGGTTGCCGAAGGCCGCCTTGTGGGTCTTGTAGACGAAGTAGCCGGTGTTCTGGAATTCGATGGAGAGGAAGAAGGCCGCGCTCGTGTTGATGCGGCTCACCTCGCGGCAGACGGCGTCGGCGCAACTGTTGATGCCGTTCTGCCAGAAGACGAATCCCGGCTGGTCGGGGAAGCGCGAGAGGAAGTCGACGTAGTGCTGCTGGACGAAGAAGTCCGAGTCGTCGATGGTGATCGGGGTGTTGGTGCCGGGGCGCAGGCGCAACGGCTTGACCTTCGTGTTGCCGTACATCAGCTCGGAGGGCAGGCGGTTGCCGTCCTCCGAGACGATGCGCAGCGTCGGCGCCTGCTCGCCCTGGGCGAGCGCGGCGGAAGCCGTGAAGGCCACGGCCAGGACTGCGGCGATAAACTTACTCATCTGCTTGCTCCAAATCCGGGAAAGCTACGGTGAGTCCGTGACGCAGGGCCCGGCGGGCGCGGCGTCTTAGGAAACTCTCGGCGGGGGCGGGGCTGCTCCCGTCACGACCAAAGGAAGTTTAGACAGCCCCCCCGCCTTTGTCAACTTTAAGAAAACCGATGATTTAGTGGCCGCCGCGACTCCCGGCGGGCGATGTTTTGGACGCGGGAAACCGTGGGAAAGTTGACAGCTCCCGCCGCCCGCCCGGGGTTTTTTTCGGCACGGACTACTCGACCGTCAGGGCGTGACGGACGACCTCGGAGCCGAGGTCTTCGAACCAGGCGAGGTGCTCCGAGACCATGTCGAATTCGAGGCGGTAGCGGCCGGGCTCGGCCGGCGCGCGCATGGCTATCTCGACCGTGACCGACTCGCCGGGCGCGACGTCGCCGGGCAGGTAAGCGCCCGCGTGATACCACGACAGGGGCTCCTCGCCCTCCGCGCCGAAGACGTGCGCGACGAGGTGGACGGCCCCCCTGTCCGTCCCCGGCTCGCCCTCGCGCAGCCACCGCGCGAGCCCCGTGTTCTCGGCGCGGACGCGGAACGTCAGGACCTCACCGGCGCGGCAGCTCGGCGCGCCCTCTTCGACCGCGAGCGACGCGGCGAGGTAGCCGATCCAGCGGCTGTCCGGGTACGCCTCGCGCTTGCGGCAGGCGAAGACGGCGCGGTCGTCCTGCGTCGCGGGGAAGACCGCCACCTCGTCGAAGCCGACGTTGCGGAGCAGCGCCGTGAGCGCCTCCACGCCGGGGAGGAACCAGTTGTAGATGGCCTCCTTCGCCTCGCCGGGGTTCTCGACGTAGGCGAGCGGGTGGAGCAGGGGCCGGAGGCCGCCGACCTCGTAGGCGAACGAGCCGGGCGAGCGCTCGGGCGGGTAGATGGCCGTCTCAAGCACCAGCAGCCCGCGCGTGACGGCGAAGAGTCGTTCGAGCGCGAGCACGAGGTGCTTGCAGTGGTAGACGAGCCCGAGTGCGAGCGTGACGTCGAACTGCCCGAGGGCGCGCGGGTCGAGGTCGTAGACCGACATCCGCCGGTACTCGATGTCGAGCCCGAGCACGTCGCGCACGAAGACGGCCTGCCGGACGAGGTTGCGCTGCGAGTCGACGCCGAGGACGCGCTCCGCGCCGCGCCGCTTCAACTCGACGGCGTAGAAGCCCGCGTTGCAGCCGACGTCGAGGACGCTGAGCCCGCGGAAGTCTTCGGGCAGGCACGCCCTGACCTTCTCCCACGTCGGCCGAGGGTGCTCGACCGGCTCGCCGACGGCGCTCTCGGTCTTCGTCATCAACCCGCCGCCCAGGTCGATGCAGTGGAACCAGGGGCCCAGCCCCCGCGCCCGCGTCTGAATCTCTTCCCGCGTCATCATCTTTAATCTTTACGTGACCCGAAACTGAACCGTGAGCGGCGCGGAGCCGCGCTCCTCGAACCAGCAGACGTGCTGCGCGACCATGTCGAGCTTGAGCGTGTAGAGGCCGGGCGAGGGCGGGGCCTTCAGCTCGAATTTGAGCGACGCCGACTCGCCCGGCGCGAGCGGGCGCGGGAGCGGGGGCGTGCCGTGGCGCTCGGAGACGAGCGCGCCCGACTCGTCGTAGACGCGGACGCCGAGCATCACAGAGCCCGCGCGCTCGGCCCCGCCGACGAGCCAGAGCGTGTCGCCCGTGTTCTCGACGTCGAGCGCGGCCGTCGTCTTCGACCCCGGCGCGACCTCGCGCGGCCAGCCGCGCGGGAAGCCCACCCGCGCCGCGAGCGCGGCGGGCGCGCGGCTGTCGGGGACGGACGAGGCGGGGCTTCCCGGCCCGCGGACGACCTTCTTGCAGAGGAGGTAGTTTACGCCCGGCGGCTCGACCCGCAGGCGTCCCGCTTCGAGCGAGTCGCGGTCGAAGAGCCCGTTGACGCTCACGTAGTCGCCGACGACGGCGAAGCCGAACTCGTCCAAGAGCGCGCGCAGGTACGCGCGGCTGAAGGGCGACTCAAGCGTGCCGAAGTCGCGCATGACTTCGAGCAGCTCCTCCTCGTTCTCCGAGCCCTCGTCGGGGCGGTCGCCTTCGAGGATGAAGAGCGAGCCGCCGTACGCGGTCATCGCGGCGAGCCCGCGCAGGACGGCGCGCTCGTCCTCGAAGTGGTGCAGCGAGTCGTAGCAGACGACGGCGTCGAACTGTTCCGGGAGCGGCGCGCCTTCGGCGTCGTGGACGAGGAAGCGGCAGCGCAGGGGCGTCTCGTGGTCGGCCCCGTAGGGGACGCGCGCGACGCGCTCGCGCGCGACTTCGACGAGGTCGGGGCTGATGTCGACGCCGGTCACGTCGTAGCCGAGGCGGGCGAAGTATTCGCTGAGCCAGCCCGAGCCGCAGCCGACGTCGAGCAGGCGTCGGTCGGGCGGGAGCGCGAGCGCCTGCGCGACGTTGGCGAAGTCGCAGAAGTGCCGGAAGGTGTCGGCGTCGATGCCGTCGCCCGCGTAGCGCTCCGGCTTGTTAGCGAGGTTGTAGAAGGGCTTGGTGCGGAGGTGGTGCAGGCGCTCGGGCGTGATGCGGCGCGGGTACTCGACGGCCGCGCGCTTGTAGTCCACGCCTTCGAGCTTGCGCCCGCGGCCGTTGCCGTTCGGGGCGTGCGCGCCGTCGGCCAAGCCGCCCGAGCCGTTCGCGCCGGGGGCGGCGGCGTCAT
>DASVSK010001059.1:0-2179 GCA_036388135.1 Pyrinomonadaceae bacterium
AGAAGTGTCGGCCCGCGCGGGTCGGGAGGTTACGGCCTCGGCGCGAGCAGCGCGGGCCCCGGCGTGTTGGTGTCGGGGGAGGCGGTTCGGCCGTGGTACGGGTTCTCGTAGCCGCTCACGGGCGAAGCCAGGTACGGGAACGACGTGCGGAACAGGCGGTCGTTCTCGTTGACGCCGTCGCCGAGCTGGTTGTTCGGCGACTGGTTGCAGTTCGCCGTGCCCCCGGCGCAGGCGTTACCCGGCAGCAGCACGCCCGCCAGCACGCGCAGCTCGATGTCGACCACGTCGTCGGCCGGGCGGCGGCCGTTCGGGAAGCCGGCGAGGTCGCCGCCGATGACGCCCAGCCTGTTCTGCGAAGCGAACCCGGTCGCCGGGACAGCCACGTTCAAGCGCATCAGGTCGGCCGGGACTGCGCCGGGCCCCGCGTCGGGGTCGGCCGGGTCGTTCTGCACGGGCGGGCGGGTCGCGCCGGGCACGCCCGTCAGGAAGACCCGCACGAGGTCGTTGCGCCCGCTGGTCGGGGCGTCGAGCACGGGCGGGTAGAGCAGGTTAATCAGCCTCACCGGCTCGACGCCGCGCGAGGCCGTGCCGCGCACGTAGTCGATGCGGTTGATGTCCGTGGCCGGGAGCTGCGCGTTGTAGAGGTCTTTGTCGTTCTCGGAGACGGTGGGCGAAGTGCCCATCGGGATTAAGACCTCGTTGAAGAGCGGGTTGGCGAGGCGCGAGACCTGCACGCAGGTCGCGTCCGCGCCCGGGATGCCCTGCCCGTTGGCGCAGTTGCCGGTCTGCGCCTGCGTGCCGTTGGTGTTGAGCACGCGAGTCGAGGGGCGGCTGGCCGTGGCGTAGACGCCGATGATGGCGCTCGGGTCGGTCGGCCCCGACGGGAGCGCGCCGGTCGAGGTCAGAAGGCTCGTCGGGAGCTGGATGGCGATGGAGTGGACGTTGTAGCCCGCGAGGCCGTCGACGCCGTTCGAGTTCGGGAGCGGCGCGAGGTGCGCCGAGTTGAACGGGCGCAGGCCGAGCAGGTCGAAGATGGAGCCGGTGTCGATGTAGAAGCCCTCGTCGCGCTGGCCGGCGAAGAGCCTGATGTCGCCCGCGCCGGTCGGGACGGTGCTGATCGACGCCTCGGCGAGGTTCGTCTCGTAGTTCGGCGTCGAGCGCGGCCCGATGTTGACGGGCGGCGTCGGGAGGTTCGTCCCGAGGTTGAAGGAGGTGAACGTCGGGTTGTTCGGGTCGCCCTGCCGGATGCGCGCCGTCACGCTCATGAACTGCTTGACGTTCCAGTCCGGGTCGGAGAGGTTGTCGATGGTGTTCGTATTGTAGAGGAACGTGTCGCCGTTGCCGATGACCGTGTTGAAGCGGAACTCCAGGACGAGGTCGACGCGCGCGTCGCCGTTGTTGTCGAACCTGACCTGGTAGAGCACGTTGTCGTCGAAGCGGTAGAAGTTCGGCCCGTTCGACGGCTCTTCGAGCGGTATGTAGTTGGCGATGACGGTGACGGTGTTGGCGCGGTCGGGGCTGACGAACGCGTAGACGTCCGTGTTGTCCGCGAACTGGTCGAGCGCGATCAGCGGCGCTTCGCGGTGGCTCGACGCCTCCGCGACGGGCATCAGCCCCGGCGCGACGCCGACCGCCGCGGCCAGGACGGCCAGCGCGGTGACGAGTGATAGTTGCCTGACGTATCTTCTCATGGCTTTCCCTCTGCTCCCTGTGATGACTCGGGTACCCTGCCGCGCGCGTGATGGCCGGGAGCCTTTAAATCCGCCGCGCGGTAATCCTTGTTCGAGGCGCGAAGCCCGCGCCTTTTCGGAGAAGGGGTGTCGCGCCGGGCGCTTCGGTTGTCGCCGGGCGAAATCTCACCCCGCAATCTGTCTGTGGTTAGGTGAGCTACGGATGTCGCCGCGGATTCGGATTGCCCCGACGCCGCCGAACCCCGTTCTCGACGGTTCGGGTGCGCCCGCGGGCCGTCCGGCGCGGCCACACCTCGCCGCGGTAGAAGGGGACGAAAACTCGCGGGGGACGGGCGAATTTATTTTGGGAACGGAGCCATTCTAATGTCGCGGGGTGCTTCCCACTATAGGGAAAGTCGGAAGGCGTGTCAGGAAAATCCCGACAGCGAATGTGCGCGGCAGCACATAAAGGCGAGGCCGGCGGGCAGTTCAGGGGTCAGACTTTTTTG
>DASVSK010001060.1:0-1778 GCA_036388135.1 Pyrinomonadaceae bacterium
CCGCTCGTCCTCGGCCGCCATGATTCGCAGCAGCGTCTCCTGCGGCACGCGCGCGCCGGCCCGCGGCTGAGAGGTGGCTGGCCTCTCCTTCGCGGGCGCGGGCTTCTGAGCCGCGGGGCGCTGCGCGGCGGCGCGCGCTTGGGGCGCGGAGGAGAGCAGCGCGCAGAGTGAAAGCAACGCGGCCTGCGCGGACGCGCGGCCCTTCTCGCTGACGCGGGGTGTTTTCGGCATTGGGTTTTAAGCGGCGACCCGCGCCGTCGGCCGCGCGCGGGTCGGACAGTTTCAAAGGGAAGACCGAAGCTATGCTAAGAAGGCAAAGGGCAAAAGGCAAGCCGCTGCGCGAAAGGCGAAGGGCGAGGGGCGAAAGGGGAAGTCAGGACGGTGCCGCGCCCCGAAGTTAATTTGAATTAAGTCGCGCCGCCGGGCGTGCCATCACTCTACTTTCGCCCTTCGCCCTTCGCCTTTCCACTTTAGTGAAGTCGTCCGTAGAAGACCTTCGTGTCGTAGGCGACGACGACGCGCCCGCCGCGCTCGTGTCGACGGAAGAGGGCTTCGAGTTCGCCCATCATCGGCGCATGGTTCGGGTGGCCCGGCTCGGGCGTGTAGGAGGCGGACGCCAGCCGACCCTTCAGGCCGTCGAAGTCGAACACCTGCTCGTTGTCGAACGTCTCCCTACGGATTTCGCCCGGCCCGAAGAGCGCGGCGAGCGAAGACTCTTCGGCGTACCTGACGGTGACCTCCCCGTAGTCGGTGCCATATTCGACGAGCAGGCGCTCGTAGTCTTCGAGGAAGGGCGTGCCCGCTGTGCGCCGGTCGTTCCAGACGCAGACGACCCAGCCGCCCGGCCGCAGTATCCTCTCGAACTCGCGGCGCGCGCCCGCGGGGTCGAACCAGTGGAACGCCTGCCCGGCGGCGACGAAGTCGACGCTCGCGTCTTCGAGCGTCGTCTCCTCAGCGCGCCCGTCGACGCTCACGAAGTTCGTGTAGGCGGCGAGAAGCCGCTCGCCCGCCTCGCGCATCCCGCGGTTCGGCTCGACGCCGTAGACGCGGTTGCCGCGTCGCAGGAAAAGCTCGGAGAGCAGCCCCGTCCCCGAGCCCACGTCCGCCACGACCGAGTCGGGCGCGAGCCCGCACTCCTCTTCGAGCAGGCGGGCGATCTCCTGCGGATAGCCCGGCCTGTGCCTGGCGTAGTCCGAGACGCGAGAAGAGAAGCGGGCCGTGGGGTCTTTGCTCATGATTTTAGACGCGGGCGCGGCCTTGAAGGGCGGCCGGATTCGTCAAAGAGGGCGTTGGTCAAAAACGTGAAAAAAGTCGGTGAAAATCGGGCAAGCGTCTATTTTAGCAACCGCCCGGTTGACAAAAGGCATGCCCAAAAGTAGCATGAAACTGTCGTGGTAGCCATACTGAAAAGCGGGATCGGGGCGTCGCGCGCGGGGGTCGTGCAGCAGTTGCGTGCGCGCGGGGCTTCGGGCGCGGACGAGCTGGCCGAGGCGCTCGGCGTGACGAAGCAGTGCGTTCGCAAGCACCTCGACGTGCTGGAGCGCGAGGGCTACGTCGAGCACGCGCAGGCGCGCGGCGACCGCGGGCGCCCCGCGCACGTCTTCCGGCTGACGCCGAAGGCCGAGGAGCTGTTCCCGAAGCGCTACGACCTGTTCGCCAAGTCCGTGCTCCGGCAGGTCGGCGAGGTCTGGGGCGAGCGGGGGCTGAACGCGGTCTTCTGCGGCTGCGCCACGGAGACGGTCGGCGAGCTGCGGCCGCAGCTCGAAGGGGTGTGTTTT
>DASVSK010001061.1:0-5850 GCA_036388135.1 Pyrinomonadaceae bacterium
ACGGCCGGGCGCGACGACGAGGCGCTGATGGAGCTGCGCAACGTCGTCCGCGTCGAGCCGATGAACGCCGAGGCGTACCTCATCACCGGGCGCATCTACATGCGGCGCGGCGAGCTCGCGCCCGCCATCAGCCAGCTCAAGGCGTCCATCTTCTGGGACACCGAGCACAAGCTGATCGACGCGCACATCCTGCTCGGCCGCATCTTCCTCGAACGCGGCGACCGCGCGCAGGCGACCGCCTACGCGCAGAGCGCCGCCCAGATCGACCCCAACAACCCCGAGGCCGTCGCCCTCCAGCGCGAGCTTCAGGCCGGCATCAAGTAGCCCGTGTTAAAGCTCGTCACGGGGGCACGGCGGCACGGCTAACAATTTAAAGCTGTGCCGCCGTCTCTCCGCGGTAGCGCCTTCTGACGCCACCCGACCGGAGACAGAAGTAGAAGGATGCGCCTGCTTCTCATCTCGCTCCTCGCCGCCGCCGCCCCCGCCTTCGCGCTGCTCGCCTACGTCGTACACCACTCGCGCCAACAGAAAAACTCCCGCCGCCCTTTGAGTCTTGTGGGCCGCGTCGGCTCGGTCGAGCGGACGCTCGAACCGGAGGGCTTCGTGCTGGTCGACGGCGAGCTGTGGCGCGCGCGCGTCCGCAGCCGCGACCGGGTCGGGCGCGGGACTTCAAACGTGCGCGTGGTCGGCGCGCGCGACTGCGTGGTCGAGGTCGAGCCGCTCGACTGACACCGCGGAGACAGCGCCTCGGCCGGCGCGGCGAGCCCGCCTTCCTGAAACGTCGGCCACACTTTCCTGAAAGCGTCCCGCCTCCGCTCCGCCAGTGGCACACGAAGTGCTTTTAGGATAGTCGGCAAGCACGGAGGAAGTTAAACCGTGACCCCGCCGCCATCACTTCTCTGAGCGTGGCCTGCCGCTACGCCAGCCGCCCGCCGAGCGTCCCTACAAATCTCCTACCTATCAGGAACCTGGCTGCAAAGCCAGGTTCTCTCGCTTTTGGCGCGCTTTTTCCCGCCCCCGTATTTTCCCGCGTTTTCGCGCTGTAAACCGGCGGCGACACCCTGTCAACCCGCCGCGCCGCGGCTGTCACTCCCGGGCAACAGACGCCCGGCGCGGAAGTGTCAATTAGACAAATTTTGTCACCGGGTGGGTGACGTTTTACGTCGTTCTGACCTCCGCTAGCCGACGATTTGACGCGGCACGCTCCCCGGTTTAGAAAATTTTTCGCAACCTTCCCGCCCCCGCCGGGCGAGCTCGTGCGCGGTGACGCTCGGGCGGCGGCTCTGCTAAACTCCGTGCGTGCGGGAGACTGTTTCAACCGACGCCGCGGGGGGAGTGCGCCGACGTCCGGGGCGCATCGCGGCGCGCGCGCGCGCGGCCGTGCCGACTCTCGCCGAGGCGTTTTGCGCCATCGCCTCCGCAATCCTCCTCATCTTCGCCTTCCCCGACTTCGACCTCTGGCCCCTCGCGTGGGTCGCGCTCGTCCCCCTGCTCTTCCGGGTCGCGCGCAGCCCGCGCGCCGCGCCGTCTTTCGTCTCGGGGTGGATGGCGGGGACGCTCTTCTTCTACGCCTCCTGCCACTGGCTGACCTACCCGATGATTCACTACGCGGGACTCCCGGCGTGGCTGGCCTACGCGCTGCTGCTGCCCCTGGCCGCGGCGGGCGGCGTCTTCCCCGGCCTCTTCGCGCTGGCGCTGGCGCGACTGTGTGAGCGACTCGGCGCGGCCGCGCTCTTCCTCGCGCCCGCGGTCTGGGCCGCTTCCGAGTGGGCGAGGCTCGGCGTCATCGGGCAGCTCTGGAACGCCATCGGCTACTCGCAGGCGTTCCAGCCGACGCTCATCCAGGCGGGGCGCTTCGGCGGCGTCTACGCGGTGAGCTTCCTCGTGCTGGCCGTCAACGCCGCGCTCGCCTACGCCCTGCTCAAGCGGAGCCCGCGCTCGGCGCTCGCCTCGCTCTCCGCCACGGCGCTCGTCGCGCTGGCCGTCTTCGCCGCCGGCCTCGTCCCCGCGCCCGGCACCGAGCGCGCGCCGTCCGCGCACGTCATCGCCGTGCAGCCCAACGTCATCCCCGACTTCGACCGAAGCGAGGCGGAGTATGACGCGCTCCGCCGCCGTCACTTCGAGCTGAGCGACGCCGCGCTCGCCGAACTGAGCCGGAGGGATTCCGCCGCGGCCGACGCGGCCGGCGGGGCACATGACGGGGGGGCAGGCGACGAGGCCGGGCCGCTGCCGCGCGTCGTGGTGTGGCCCGAGTCCCCGATGAACTTCACCTACAGCCGCGACCGGAGGTTCCGCGAAGAGGTCGCGCGGTTCGTCGGCGACCGGCGCATTTCGCTGCTCTTCAACTCGCTCGAACCGGCGGCCGACGGCGGCGGCTACAACGCGGCCGTGCTGGTGAACGAAAAAGGTTTGCTCGCGGCGCAGTATGATAAGATTCGCCTGATGCCGTTCGGCGAGTACGTTCCGCTGCCGCGGTGGCTGCCCGGCGCGGACGTCTTCGGCGGGGTCGTCGGCGACTTCACGCCGGGCGAGCGCTACGCGCCGATTCCGCTCGGCGGCGGCGACGGGCGGCCGCTCGCGGGCACTTTCATCTGCCTTGAGTCGGCCTACCCGTACATCACGCGCCGGCTCACGCGCGAGGGCGCGGACGTCCTGATTGAAATGACGAACGACGCCTACCAGGGCGACACCGCGGTGCTCCGCCAGCACCTCTCGAACGCGGTCTTCCGCGCCGTCGAGACCGGGCGGCCGCTGCTGCGCGTCACCAACACGGGCGTCGGCGCGCACATCGACGAGACCGGCCGTGTGTCGGGCGAGACGGGGCGGTTCGTCGAGGCCGTGCGCGCGTGGCCGGTCGCACGCTCCGCGGGCGGGCACACTTTTTACGTCGAGCACGGCGACGCGTTCGCCGCCGCCTGCGCGCTGCTGAGCATTCTGGCTCTGGCGGCGACGTGGGGAAGGAAGCGGGGGGTTCAGTTTTAGACGACGACTGTACTGGAGGCCGAATGTCGAGAGCTTTGCAGATGAGTGACAGTGAAGACCGCGGCCTGCGCATGCGCGCCGACGACCTGCGCACGCGCGTCGAACAGCTCGGGAGGTTTCTTTGATGTAGCGACGAAGCGCGAGGAGCTTTTGCGGCTCGAAGCGCAGGCGTCGGAGCCCGACTTCTGGAACGACCAGGAGGAGGCGCAGAAAGTCCTCCAGCACCGCAGCCGCCTGGAGCGCGTCGTCGAGCGGCAGGAGGGTTTCGAGTCGGCCGTGGCCGACGCCGAGGTGCTCTTTGAATTCGCGGCCGAAGACGAGTCGAGCGCGCGCGAGCTGCGCGAGCTGGTCGCGCGGCTCGAAGGCGAAATCTCCGAGGCCGAGACCGAGATGCTGCTGTCGGGCCCGGCCGACGCGCGCAACGCCATCTGCTCGATACAGGCGGGCGCGGGCGGCACCGACGCGCAGGACTGGGCCGAGATGCTGCTCAAGATGTACCTCAAGTGGGCCGAGAGGCGCGGCTTCAAGGCCGAGGTGCTGGACACGCAGCCCGGCCAGGAGGCCGGCATCAAGGGCGCGACGTTCCGCGTCGAGGGCGAGTACGCCTACGGGCTGCTCTCGGCCGAGGCCGGCGTCCACCGCCTCGTGCGCATCTCACCCTACGGCACCGGCACGCGCGAGACATCCTTCGCCTCGCTCTTCCTCTCGCCCGAGATCGACGAGGAGATCGAGGTCGAGATCAACGACAAGGATTTGCGCGTCGACACCTACCGCTCGACCGGCGCGGGCGGCCAGCACATCAACACGACCGACTCGGCCGTCCGCATCACGCACCTGCCGACGGGCATCGTCGTCGCGTGCCAAAACCAGCGCTCGCAGCACCAGAACCGCGCGGTGGCGATGCAGGTCTTGCGCTCGCGGCTCTACGAGCTCGAGCTTGAGAAGCGCCGCGCCGAGACGGCCGCGCTCGAATCGGGCAAGGCCGACATCTCCTTCGGCTCGCAGATACGCAACTACGTGCTCGCGCCCTACCGCATGGTCAAGGACGCGCGCACCAAGGTCGAGCGCGGCGACGTCGACGCCGTGCTCAACGGCGACATAGACGACTTCATCAAGGCTTACCTGCTCGCGCGCCGCGCCGCCTGACGATCTCGCGCGCGCCGCTTCAAAGGAGGCGGGAATGAAGAGGGCAAGCGTCATCGTCGTCATCCTCTCCCTGCTCGCGCTCGCGCCGGGCGCGGCCGCGGCCCGGACTAACGCGGCCGCCGGGCGCGCGTGGCGGCCTTTCTTCAAAGCCTTCCGCGACGCGGCGCGCAGGCGCGACCGGGAGGCGCTGAAGCAGTTGATGGTGCCCGACTTCTTCACGACCGGCGGCGGCGTTGACGGCGAGGCGCGCGACGGTGCTTTCGCCTTCTGGGACGAGCCGAACGCGCGCGGCTGGGAAGCCCTCGAACGGACGCTGGCGAAGGGCACGGCCCCTTACACATACATGCGCGACCCGCGCGACGAGAAGCCGAAGCGCGTCGCGCCGCCCGCGGCGAACGCCCGCAGGTCTATCGCGCGGGGGGACTTCGGCTGGTACGCGATCTTCGAGTTCCGCGAGGACGGGCGCTGGTACTGCGCCGTCTTCGCACAGTGTTGCGACTGAGAGTTCTGCCGGTGCGGCGACTGACACTTATTCGGAGCGACTATGGCAACTGCACAGGTTGAAGCGCGTTTGAAGGCGGGCGGCGGGCAGCCGCGCAACACGCGGCGCAACGAGATCGTCGCCATCGCGCTGTTCGCGCTGAGCGCGCTGCTGGCGTTCTGCCTCGTCTCGTACAACCCAGACGACCCTTCGTGGGTCGCCGCCGGGTCGGCGGGGGCGCGCAACTGGACGGGGCGCGCGGGGGCGAACGTCGCCGCCGCGCTCTTCCAGTCGTTCGGGCTGGCCGCCGCGCTACTCCCCGTGCTCCTCGTCGCCGCCGCGTGGCGGCGTTTTCGCACGCGCCGCATCCACGCGCCCCTCAGCCGCGTCATAGGGCTGGCGGCGCTCACGCTCGCCGCCTCTTCGCTGCTGGCGCTCTACGTCGCGGAGCCGCTCTTCGACCGCAGCTTCAACGCGGGCGGCTTCGTCGGCGTGCTCGTCGCGGAGAGTTTGAAGGGCGTGCTCAACACCGTGGGCGCGACCGTGATGCTGGCGGCGGCGGCCGCGGTCGGGCTCCTGCTCGCCACAAACTTCTCCTTCGTCTCGGCCTACGAGCGCACCGCGGCCGCGCTCTCGAACCCCTCGGGCGCGTTCCGCCAGACCTTCGACCGCTTCCAGGCGTGGCGCGCCGCCCGCGAGGCCGAAGAGCAGGCCGCCGCCGCGCTTTCCGCCTCGGCCATGCTCTCCGCCCCGGCCGACGCGGTCGAGCCGGGCGCGTCCGCGGCCGACGTCAGACGCGGCGCGAAGGCCGAGACAGGCCCCGCCGCTGCCATCAAGCGCAACGCCGCCGCCGCCGCCGAGCCCACCCCCGAGAAGCGCTCGCGCGAGGACGAGATTCGCGCACAGCTCGCGCGGGCCGAGGCCGACCTCGCCTCCATCATCATCCAGCCGGCCTATGACTCCGACGCGCCGCCGCCCCCGCCCGCGACGACTCGCACGCGGGAGAGGGACAAGGCCGAAGACGCGCCCTTGCGACGCGCCTCGATCTCCCCCGCCGCCGACGAGGCGGACGAGCCCGCCACCCGCAGACCCGCGCGCGGCGCGACGCCCGACGTCTCCGAGATGATGTCGACCGCGGCGGTCGTCCGGACGGAGTTGAAAGAGGACGAGGCGCTGCCCTTCGAGCGCAACACGCCGCCGACCGCGGACGTTCCGGAGCCCGCCGCGCCGCGCCGCGCGAA
>DASVSK010001062.1:0-5283 GCA_036388135.1 Pyrinomonadaceae bacterium
GCGCTCGTCCGGCCTCGTCGTCGCGCTCCTCGGCGTGCTCAAGGCGGGCGGCGCCTACATCCCCTTAGACCCTTCTTACCCGCGCGAGCGCCTCGCCTTCATGCTCGAAGACTCGGGCGCGCGCATGCTGCTGACCGAGCGCGGCGCCGGCGCCGAGGGCTTCGCCGCTGCGAGCGTCCGCGTCGTCTACCTCGACGAGCCGCCGGCCGGCGAGGCGGCCCCCGTGTCTGACGCGCCTGCTTCTACGGCGCGCGCGGCGCTGCCCGACAACTTGGCCTACGTCATCTACACGTCGGGCTCCACGGGCAGGCCGAAGGGCGCGATGAACACGCACCGTGCGGTGGTCAACCGCCTGCTCTGGATGCAGGACGAGTACGGCCTGACGCCCGCCGACGCCGTCCTACAGAAGACACCCTTTAGCTTCGACGTGTCGGTCTGGGAGTTCTTCTGGCCGCTGCTGGCCGGCGCGCGCCTGGTGATGGCCGACCCCGAGGGGCACCGCGACCCGGACTACCTGGCGCGCGTCATCAACGAGCGCGGGGTGACGACGGCGCACTTCGTCCCCTCCATGCTCAACGCCTTCCTCCACGCGCGCGGGCCCGAGCGGGCGCGCACCCTGCGGCGCGTGGTGTGCAGTGGCGAGGAGCTGCCTTACGAGATGACGGAGCGCTTCTTCGGGCAGTCCGAAGAGACAGGGTTGCATAACCTCTATGGGCCGACGGAGGCGGCCGTGGATGTGACCTACCGCGTGTGCCGGCGCGACGCGCCCGACACCCGCGTGCCCATCGGGCGGCCCGTCGCCAACACGCGCGTCTACGTGGTGAACGCCGACGGCCGCCCCGTGGCGGTCGGGGTGCAGGGCGAGCTGCTGATAGGTGGCGTGCAGGTCGGGCGCGGCTACCTGAACCGTCCGGCGCTGACCGCGGAGAAGTTCGTCCCCGACCCTTTCTCGGGCGAGGCCGGCTCGCGCCTGTACCGCACCGGCGACCTCGCGAGGTGGCTACCGACGGGCGAGGTCGAGTACCTGGGGCGGATGGACTCGCAGGTCAAGGTGCGGGGCTTCCGCATCGAACTGGGTGAGGTCGAGGCCGCCCTTCTGCGCCACGATGGCGTGCGCGAGGCGGCGGTGGTGGCGCGCGAGGACGTGCCGGGCGAGAAGCGTCTGGTGGCGTACGTCGTGGCGCGCGAGGGCTCCGCGCCGCAGGCCGCGGAGCTGCGCGGCTTCCTGCAAAAGGGGCTGCCCGATTACATGGTGCCCTCCGCCTTCGTCCCGCTGAAGGCGCTGCCGCTCACGTCGAACGGCAAGCTCGACCGCCGCGCCCTACCTGCGCCTGACCACTCACACGACGGGGCCTCGGCCGCCTACATCGCGCCGCGCACCGAGGCCGAGCGGCAACTCGCGGCCATCTGGCAGGAGTTGCTGCGCGTGGAGCGGGTCGGCGTTCACGACAACTTCTTCGAGCTGGGCGGCGACTCCATCCTGAGCATACAGATAGTCTCCAAAGCGCATCAGCTCGGCCTGCGGCTCTCGCCCAAACATCTTTTCCAGTATCACACCATCGCCGAATTGGCCGAGGCCGCGAGCGGCGCGCGGGCCGGCGCGGACGAGGGGCCCGTCTTGGGCGGCTCCGTGCCGCTGACGCCCGTACAGCGGCGCTTCTTCGAAGGAGACTTCGCCGAGCCGCATCACTGGAACCAGTCGGTGCTGCTCGAAACCCCCGGCGCGCTCGACGCCCCGACGCTGGAAAAGGCTCTGGAACATCTGCACCTGGAACACGCCTCCCTGCGCCTGCGCTTCCGACGGCGGGAGGGAGGGTGGGAGCAGTTCGTAGTCGCGCCCGGCGGGCCGCCGCCCTTCGAGCAGTTCGACCTGTCGGGCGAGCCGCCGGAGGCGCAGGCGCGGCTGATAGAAGAGAAGGCGGACGAGTTGCAGGCGAGCCTGAACCTGTCGGAAGGCCCCATCTCTCGCGCCGCCTATTTCAAGCTCGGGGGCGAGGCACCGGGGCGGCTGCTCCTAATCATTCACCACCTCGCGGTGGACGCCATTTCGTGGCGCATTCTCGTCGAAGACTTGACGACCGTCTACCAGCAACTCGCGGGCGGGCGTGACGTCGGCCTCCCCTTCAAAACGGCTTCGTTCAAGCGTTGGGCCGAGCGGCTGGACGCTTACGCCCGCACGTCGCCGGTGCGCGAGGGGGCGGGCTATTGGTTGAGCGAGGCGCGTCGCAGGGCCCGCCCCATCCCTCTAGACGGGGCCGGGGGCGACACGGTCGCCGACGCGCGGACGCTCTCGATGAGCCTCACCGCCGAAGAGACGCAGGCGTTGTTGCGTGAGGTCCCGCACGCGCTTCAGACGCGCATCGAGGACGTGCTTATGGCCGCGCTCGGGCGGACGCTTTCCCGTTGGACGGGCGCACGCGAAGTCCTCATAGACTTCGAAGGGCACGGGCGCGAAGCGCTCTTCGACGACGTGGACGTGTCCGGCACCGTCGGCTGGTTCACGAGCGTCTACCCGGTCCTGCTCGAAATGCCGGGGCACGACGGCGAGCCGCTTCAAGCCTTGCGGGGCGTGAAAGAGCAGTTGCGCGCCCTGCCCAAGCGCGGGATCGGCTACGGGCTGCTGCGCTACGCGGGCGGCGACTCCGCGGAGAAGTTGCGCGCCCTCCCGCGGGCGGAGATCGTCTTTAACTACCTCGGGCAACTCGACCGGGGGCTGCCCGAAGGCTCTTTCTTCACGCGGGCCGGCGAGTCGAGCGGGCGGACGCGCAGCCCGCGCGGCCGCCGCCTTCACCTGCTCGAAATCATCGGGTCGGTCGCCGCAGGCCGCCTCCGCTTGGAGTGGACTTACGGCGAAGGCGCGCACCGCAGGGAGACCGTGGAGCGGCTGATGGCCGACTTCGGCGAATCGTTGCGACTCTTTATAGAGCAGAGCCGTTCGTCGCAGGCGGGTAAGCCCGCGCCCCCGGACTTCCCCCTCGCCGGGCTGAGCAACGAACAGCTCGACGACATCCTTCAAGAAGTGAGCTTTGAAGATTAAAGCCATGAGCGCTCAAAACATCGAAGACGTCTACCCCGTTTCGCCCGTGCAGGAGGGGATGCTCTTTCACAGCCTCTATCAGGTCGGCGGCGGCGTCTACGTGACGCAGTTCACGTGCCTGCTGCAGGGCCTCGACGTCTCGCTGTTCGAGCAGTCATGGCAGCAGGCCGTCGACCGCCACTCGATTCTACGCACGGCCTTCGTCTGGAAGAGCGTCGAGAAGCCCCTTCAACTGGTCGGCCGCCGGGTCAAGATTTCAATCCCGCGCAGCGACCTGCGCGGGCTCTCTCCCGACGAGCAGGAGGGGCGAGTCGGTTCGTACTTGCGCGAAGACAGGGAGCGCGGCTTCGACGTTGCCAAAGCCCCCTTGATGAGGTTCGTGCTGTTTCAGGTAGGCGCGGACTCCTACCGCTTCGTGTGGAGTCATCACCACCTGCTGCTCGACGGTTGGGCGACCGCCGTATTGCTGAAGGAAGTCCTGAGCTTCTACGACGGGCAGGCGCGCGCCGAGCCGCCGCGCCTGCCGAGCCCGCGCCCCTACCGCGATTACATCAACTGGTTACAGTCTCAGGACATGGCCCAGGCGGAAGACTACTGGCGAAAGACCCTCTCGGGTTTCGCAGCCGCCACCAGATTCAACGTTGACCGCTCGCACCCGTCCTCGAACGGCGTGGGCGAAAACCACTCGCGGCAGCAGCGACTTTCGAGGGAGACGACGGCGCGTCTCCAGGCGCTGGCGCGGCAGCAGCAGTTGACGCTCAACACCGTGGTGCAGGGTGCCTGGGCGCTGCTACTCTCGCGCTACAGCGGCGAGAGCGACGTGCTCTTCGGCGCCGTCGTCAGCGGCCGCCCGCCAGAGCTGGCGGGCGTCGAGGCCATGGTCGGCCTTTTCATCAACACCCTGCCGGTGCGGGCCCGGGTCGACGAGTCGGAGGAGGCCCTCGGGTGGCTGAGGCGGCTGCAGGCGGAGCAGGCGCGGGCCAGGCAGTACGAGCACAGCCCGCTGGTCGAGGTACAGCGGTGGAGCGAGGTCGCCGGCGGCACGCCACTCTTTGACTGTTACATCGTGGTCGAGAACTACCCGATAGACGAGGCTTTGAAGAGGCGCACGGGCGGCCTCGTCGTCAAGAAGTTCGCCAGCCTGGAGCGGTCGAGCTACCCCTTGACCATCGCCGTCACCCCCGGCGCGGAGTTGACGATTCAGATGCATTTCGACACGGACCGCTTCGACGGCCCCGTCATCGAGCGGATGCTCGGACACCTGACCACGCTGCTCGAAGAGTTCGCCGACGACCCGAACCGCAGCCTCGCCCGAGTCTCGATGCTGACGCGCGCGGAGCGGCGTCAACTGCTGGTCGACTGGAACGCGAAGACGAACGAACCCCCGTCAACTCAACTCTGCGTTCATCAGCTCGTCGAAGAGCAGGCGTCGCGCTCCGCCCACGATGTCGCGGTGGTGGATGAAGACCGACGCCTCACGTACGGCGAACTTAACGAGCGCGCCAACCGGCTGGCGCGTCACTTGCGGGGCATCGGAGTCGGGCCCGAGTCCCGCGTCGGGTTGTGCGTCGGTCGGTCGGCGGACGCCGTGGTGGGGCTGCTCGGCATTCTCAAGGCCGGCGGGGTTTACGTGCCGCTCGACCCGCAGTACCCGCGAGAGCGTCTGCAGTTCATGATCGAGGACGCCGGCCTCGCGGTGCTCCTGACGCAGTTGAGCCTGAGCGACGCCTTGCCGCAGAAGCATCAGGCGCAGGTCGTTTACATCGACGCCGGCTGGGGGGCGGTCGCGCGGCAGAGCGCCGACAACCTCCCGAACGTCGTGTCGCCGGGCAACCTTGCTTACATCATTTACACCTCCGGCTCGACCGGGAAACCCAAGGGCATCGGCATCCCCCACGAAGCTATCGTCAACCACTGTCTGGACATTAGGAAGGAGTTCGAGATAGAGGCCGCCGACCGCGTGCTTCAGTTCGCCTCGCTCAGCTTTGACGTGTCGCTCGAACAGGTTCTCCCGACACTTCTGGCCGGCGCGCGGCTGGTGCTCAGGGGCGACAGCTTCTGGAACGCCTCTGACTTCGCCCGCGTCCTCGAAGCCGAGGAACTTTCCGTCGTCAACTTCCCGACCGCCTACTGGCACCAGTTGACGCAGGAATGGGTTGACGGCGGGGGCTCGAACGTCGCCCACCGGTTGCGGCTGGTGATCATCGGCGGAGACACGATACTGCCCGAGGCGGTGCGTCTCTGGC
>DASVSK010001063.1:0-3360 GCA_036388135.1 Pyrinomonadaceae bacterium
CGTCGAGCGGGACGACCTCGCCCGCGAAGCGCCGCGCCTCCTCGGACGCGTGCGTGAAGGTCATCACGGCGCGCCCGACCTCGGCGCGCGCGGTCCTGACCGGCTTCCCGGCTTCGAGCGCGATGGCGCGCGCGAACTCCTCCGCGCGCACGCGAATCCCTTCGGCCATGAGCCGGAGCGACTCCGCGACGCGGTGGCGCGGCAGCTCCCGCATCTCCGCGGCGGCGCGCGCGGCGGCCCCCAGCGCCTCGTCGACCTCCGCCCCGGACGCGACCGAGAAGCGCGCGATCAGCTCCGAACTGTAGGGCGAGCGCACCTCGCGCGCGCTCAAGGTCGTGCGCCACTCGCCCCCGATGAGAAGCGGTCTGGTCTCCATCTTGAAACAACCTGAAAGGGATTCGGACGGCCGGATGTTAGCACAAGGGAAGTAGTCAGTAGACAGTAGTCAGTAGACAGTAGCCAGTAGAAAAGCGTTTGACAGCCGAAACGTCCGGGTGTCAGCGTCGACGGCCGCGGCGCGGAGCGCTACTGTCTACTGTCTACTGACTACCGTATCCCTCCCCCTGTTGACGGTCGCGGAAGCGGCCGTTACAATTCGCACGCTCAACGGAATCTTCGCCGGAGTCAACTGCTCGAAATCATGAAGTCCCGCCGCACACAGTTTGCCCGCGCCGTCCTGTCGCTCGCGTTCGCGCTCACGCTGACGGCGGCGGCGCGCGCGCAGCAGCGGCCGCTGCTGACCGAGGACGTGGACGTGCTCCAGCCCGGCTCGCTGCGCGTCCAGGTCGGGATAGACTTCGTGCAGGACGCGAAGTTTCCGGCGTCGGGGCTCACGGGCGACCTCACGCGCGTCGGCGTCATCGGGGTCCACGTCGGGCTCTCGCCCAACGTCGAGTTCTCCATCGAGGGCGTGGCGCAGAACTTCCTGAGCATCAACACGCGCGCCGCGGGCGCGATTCCTCTGGAGATCGCGCCCGGCATCAACTCGACCAACGACACGGGCGACTTCCGCCTGGCGACCAAGATCAAGCTGCGCAATGAGACGCGGCGCGGGCCCGCCCTCGGCTTCAAGTTCGGGGTCGAGCTGCCGAACTCGAACGAGGCGCGCGGCATCGGCGTCAACCAGACGAACGCCTTCGGCATGATGCTCGTCGGCAAGAAGTTCGGGCGCGACGGCCGCCTGAACGCCTTCGGCAACCTCGGCCTCGGCATCTACACCGCGCCGACGCGGCTCTTCACGCAGAACGACATGCTGCTCTACGGCCTCGGCGGCATCTTCCGCGTCAACAAGACCGTCAACATCGCCGCCGAGGTCAACGGCCGCGCCAACACGCGCGGCGGCGCGGCCCCCTTAGGCACCGAGTCGCGCGGCGAGTTCCGCCTCGGGCTCCAGGTCAAGGCCGCCGGCCTGCGCTTCGACGCCGCCGGCATCAAGGGCCTGACCGAGTTCAGCCCACGCTCCGGCGTCACCTTCGGCGTCACCTACGACACGCCCTCCGTCTTCACGCCCGTTAAGTAAATAGTAAATAGTGAGTGGTAAATGGTGGCCGAGCCCGCGTCGGCCGGGGTGAAAACTGCGCGGTTCAACCGAGCGCGTCGCTCCGGTCTATCGGCCGGGGCGACGCCGCTTTTGTCTATTCGCCGTTTACCATTTACTATTCACCAAACCATGTTCGACTGGCTCTCCGAACTCGTCCGCTGGCTGCACGACTTCATCAGCGAGGTGCCGATTTACGTCGCGGGTCCCGCGATGGTCTTGATCGGCGCGCTCGACTCTTCGCTGCTGAGCCTGCCCGAGATTAACGACTACCTCGTCGTCGCGCGCTGCTACAGCGACCCCAAGTCGGTCTTCTACTTCCCGCTTTTCGCCTCGGCGGGCTCGGTCATCGGCTGCCTACTGCTCTACAGCATCATGCGGCGCGGCGGGCAGGCCGTGATGCGCCGGCGCTTCAGCGCGGAGAACATCGCGCGGGTCGAGCGGGCGTACGCGCGCTTCGGGTTCCTCGCGCTGGCCGTGCCGGCGCTCCTGCCGCCGCCGATGCCGTTCAAGATTTTCGTCGCCACGGCGGGCGCGCTCGAATACCCGCGCTGGCGCTTCGTGACGACCATCATGATCGCGCGCAGCGTCCGCTACTTCGTCGAGGGCGCGCTGGCGGTCTTCTACGGCGAGCAGGTGCTCGTCTTCATGAAGGACAACGGGCTCTACATCCTGAGCGGCGTGGGCGCGCTGCTCGTCGTCGGCGTCGGCGGCTACGTGCTCGTCAAGCGCATACGCGCGCCACGCAGGAGCATGGCCGAGGCGGTCGAGGCGTCGGGGGGCGCGGAGCAGCAGGAAGGGAAGGCGGCGGAGTAAGACTTGAAGTGGCTCATCCGTAAAATCACGAACGGGCTGACGGGCGTCAAAGACTTCCTCATCCCCTTCGGCGCGTTCGGGCTGTTCGGCATCGCGCTGCTCGACTCGGCGCTCATCCCGCTGCCCGGCGGCCCCGACGCCGTGATGCTCCTGCTCTCGACGCAGAACCCGGCGCGGATGCCGCTCTACGCGCTGGCGGCGACCGCCGGGTCGGTCGTGGGCTGCGTCATCCTCTACTACATCTCGCGGCGCGCGGGGCGGAGCGCGCTGGCGAAGTTCCCCGCGTCGAAGCAGGCGCGCGTCAAGGAGCTTGTCGACCGCTACGACGTGCTCTCGGTGCTGGTCGCGTCGGTACTGCCGCCGCCGTTCCCCTTCAAACTCTTCGTCATCACGGCGGGCGTCTTCCGCCTGAGCCTCCTGCGCTTCGCCGCGGCGGTCGCGGTCGGCCGCGCCTTCCGCTTCTTACTCGAAGGCTTCCTCGCCGTCCGCTACGGCGAGCGCGCCAAAGACCTGCTCGCGGAGAACTACCCGGCCGTCGGCCTCGGCCTGGCCGCGCTCATCATCCTGGGGTTCGTGTTGAAGAGGCTCCTGCGGAGAAAAAAGGGAGAAGGGGACGGGCGGCCGGACGGAGCCGACGAGGCCGCGGCGGGCGGGGCCGAGACGCGGGCGTCCGACTGAAGGCTTACGCGGTGCCGGCCTCCTGCGCGCGGCCGCTGGCCTCCGGGCGCAACTGCTTTCGGAAGCGGCGCGCGCCGCTCAGGTCGCGGACGCCGTTCCGGTCGAGGTGTTCGAGCAGGCGGATGAAGACGCTGGCGGTGGCGCGCGCGTCGTCGCCGGCGCGGTGGCGCGTGCGGTGCGGGACGGCGAAGTGCTCGGCGAGCGCGCCCAGCCGGAAGCTCTTCAGCTCGGGCAGCACCTGTCGCGCGAGCGAGACGGTGCAGATGTGAGAGTTCATCATCCGGCGGCCGGGGAAGACGTGCCCGACCTCGTGGTTGATGAAGCGCACG
>DASVSK010001064.1:0-8191 GCA_036388135.1 Pyrinomonadaceae bacterium
TGCTCGGCGAGGTCGAACTTGTTTTTGCCCTGCTTAACGTTCTCGCCGTTCAGGCGCTTCACGTAATTTTGATCGAAGACGGCCTTCATCGGCTTGATCTTCTGGAGCGGCGTCTTGAGCTGCGCGAGCAAGTCCTTCTCCAGCACGCCCGCCGTGAGCGCCGCCTCGTAGGCCGAGTCGGGGAAGATGTCCCACGCGCCGAAGACGATGTCTTCGAGCTGCGCCAGCGGGACGAAGTCCTTGATGAGCGGGTTGCGATTATCTGTGCGGCGGCCCAGGCGGATGGCACCCATCTGCGTGAGGCTGCCGACGGGTTCGGCGATGCCGCGCTTGATGGCCTCGACGCCCGCGATGAAGGTCGTGCTGACCGCGCCCAGGCCGACGAGCAGCACGCCGAGCTTGCCCTTGGCCGGTGGGATTTCGACGCCGTTCTGTTCCGCCGACAGCGAGCCGTTCTGTTCTGCTGACAAAGTGGGTAGTCTCCTTCTCAAGTTTATTGGGGAAGGATAACGATTCGCGGGCGCGCAGTCTTGCCGAATCTTGCGGAATACGGACGGGGGCTTGCTGAAAAGGCAGTAGTCAGTAGACAGTAGTCAGTAGACAGTAGGTAAGAAAAGGCGGCACGTCTCGGTTATATGCCGGACGCGCCGCCTGTCTTTCTACTGCCTACTGTCTACTGTCTACTGTCTACTGCTCTTCACTTGATGCCCTTGCGCGAGAGCTGCTCTTTGAGGGCGGCGGCGACGGCGGCGTCGAAGCCGGTCGGCGCGCCGGAGTGCTTCATGCGCTCGGCGGCGACGTACGCGTCGCGCTGCTTTTTGAGCGTGACTATCTCGTCGCGTATCTTCCTGCGCTCGGCGAGGCGGCGCTCGACCTCCTTTTTGCGCTCGGCGGGCGAGAGTTTCTGCACGTCGCCGGGCAGGTCTTCCGACTTCACGTCGTCGAGCCTGACCGAGCCGTTCTCGATGGACTGGAGGAGGTCGCCGACGTAGGCGTCGCGGTTGAGCGCCTTGTTGACGGCGCGGTCGGCCTGCGCCATGACGGGCGCGGCCCCGGCGACGGCCGATTCAGTCCTGACCTGGCGCGCCTTGGCCTCCTCGCGGAACTTCTCGCCGTCCGCGCCCGCGCCGCCGCCGTAGGCGAGGTAGGTCGACCCGAGTCTGTTTCCTAATTCGGAGAGGCGCGAGTCGTAGGGCGTGGTGACGGTCTGGACGCCGCCGTCCTGCGCGATGCGGAAGTATTGCCCCTCGCCGCGGCGCGCTATCTGCTGCCAGACCTTCTGCGTCAACTCGTCGGAGCCGCACTGGATGGTGTTGACGATCATGCCGGCCGAGACCGCCTCGGCGGCCGTCGCGAGCGTGTCGGGCTCCTGCACGTAGTCGTCGTGCGGGGGCGCGTCGCCGACGAGGAAGACGATCTGCGCGGTGTCGCCCGCGGCCTTCGACCATCCGGCCTTGCGGACGCCGTCGGAGAGCGCCTGGCGGACGTCCTCGGGGCCGTCGCCGCCGCCGTCGGCGCGGTACTCCATCAGCGTCGTGTAGACCTTGTCGAGGTCGTTGGTGAGCGGCAAGACCTGCGTGACGTACTGGTCGCCGTGGTCGCGGTAGGCGACGAGGCCGACGCGCACGTCGGGCCGCGCGGGCGTCTGCATCACCTCGTTGACGATGCCCCAGATGCGCTGCTTCGCGCCGTCGATGAGCCCGCCCATCGAGCCCGTGGTGTCGAGGACGAAGACCATCTCCAGCGTCTTGCCGGCGTTCTTCTCCTTCCTGACGACGGGCGGATCGTGGGCGGGGGGGAGGCAGGCGCAGGTCTTCACCAGCGCGGAGGCCGCCCCCACGCCGATGGCGAAGGTGAGGGCGGCGGTCGAGAGTCTTAATAAGCGACGTTTCATGTTCGTCTTCCTTTCCTGCGATTCTTGCGCGCCGACGCGGCGGCCGATGCTTTCTGCGGGTTGAACGGCGGGCGCGGGAGACTCTTGCAGAAAAAAGTAGGCAGACGGCGGATGGCAGTAGGCAGCCGCTCCGCGTGATGAACGTTGAGGGGTTAAATCAGAGTCCCCAACGCCGGGACTCTGAACTGACATCTGCCTGCTGCCTACTTTTTTGTCAGCCGCGGACGAGCGCCTTGCGGTAGGCGCTCGGGGAGATGCCCGTGGCCTGTCGGAAGGCCCTGGCGAAGTGGCTGGAACTCATGTAGCCGACGCGCGCGCCGACCTCCGTCACGGGGAGGTCGGTCTCGGCGAGGAGCGCCTGCGCCCGCGCGGCGCGCAGTGAAGCGAGGTAGGCGTGCGGCGTCGCGCCGGCCAGCTTTTTGAAGAGGCGCGCGAAGTGGAAGGGCGAGAGGTGGGCGGCCGACGCTATCTCTTCGAGCGAGAGGTCGCGGTCGAGGTGCGCGTGCATCAGCTCGACGGCGAGGCGTATGCGGCGGTCGACGAGGCCGGCGCGCGAGAGTTCGAGGTGCGCCGAGCGGCGCAGGTTCGCGTAGCGGCGCAGCAGGTGGACGAGCGCCTGCTCGACGAGCGCGGCGACGACCAATCCCTGTCCGGCCGCCTCCTCGCGCAGCTCTTCGGAGAGGTCGCGCGCGAGCCGCGCCAGCCGCTCGTCGCCGCCGACTTCGCGCGCGCGGAAGGTGACGACGAGGTCTGTGCGCGAGAGGCCGGCGCGCGCGGCGCAGTCGGCGACGAAGACGGGCGAGAGCTGGACGAGGACGTACTCCGCGGCCCCGGCGCTTGCGGCGCTCAGCGCGTCGCCGGGCGCGGCGAGCAGAGCCGCGCCCGCGCTGATTTCGCCGGACTCGCCGGACGCCGCCGGAGTGGACGACGCGGCCGCAGTGGGCGACGACGCCGAAGCGGTAGCCGCCGCGGCGGATGTCGTCAGAGCGTCGGCCGAGTCCGAAGTCCCCGCCGCCGCCTTCGAGGTCGCGTCGGCCTCCGCCCACGCCTCCGGGCCCGCGGCGCGCCAGCGCATACGGCCGCCCAGCAGCAGCAGCGCGGCGTAGTCCGTGCGCGCCGCGCCCGACCAGCGGAGCCGCCGCCCCGCGCGCAGGTGGACGGAGAAGTGCGGCGGGCGCGTGTAGATTCTGTCGGGCGCTTGCTCGGCGGGGCTCATCCGTTTTCGCGCCGTCCGGCGTCGCCGGGGATGTGGTGCGTGTACCAGTTGTGCATGTCGGCGGGGCAGTCTGTGAAGACCGCGCGCAGGCCGAGGGCGAATGCGCGGCGCAGCCAGAAGGGCGAGTTCGCCGTCCAGACGAGGACGTCGAAGCCGCGCCCGCGCGCGCCCTCGACGGTGGACTTTCGCAGCAGCGAGCGGTGCAGCGAGATTTCGTCTGCCCCGCAGCGCTCGGCCGCGGCGATGATTCTGGCCCCCGACACGAGCGGGCGCGGCCAGCTCCGGCCGAAGAGGGCGGCGGTGCGAATCTCGGGCGCGAGCCGCTTGACCTCCGAGAGCGCGTCGTGCTCGAAGCTCTTGACGACGACGCGCCCGGCGAGGCCGTGTGCGCGTGTCAGCTCGACGACGGCGCGCGCCAGCGACGGGCGGCGCGCGGCGTCTTCGCACTTCATCTCGACGTAGATGAGGCGCGAGCCGTAGGACTCGAAGACCTGTGCGAGCGTCGGGATGCTCTCGTAAGCGAAGGACTCCTGCGCGTGCTTCGGGTGGCGGAGGTTGAACCACTCGCCGACGCGGCACTCCGTCAGCTCCGTCGAGTCGCAAGACTCGACCTCGCCGCGGACGAGCGCCGTCCTGTCCAGCGTCGCGTCGTGGATGACGACGGGGACGCCGTCTCGCGCGAGCCGCACGTCCAGCTCGATGCCGTCCGCGGCGTCGTCCATCGCCATCCGGAAGGCGGCGTGTGTGTTCTCGGGCGCGTAGGCCGAGGCCCCGCGGTGGCCGATGACGAGGGGCCGCCTGTCGTTGATTCGTCCTCGACTCATTGAGGCTTCTACCGCGCGCGACCCGAGGGGCCCGCCGCGTCGGAATCTTATTCGGCCTGCTTCCGCGGGCCGCGCTTCGACGCCTTCCGCGGCGACTTCTTCGCGGCCGGCTTCGACGCTTCGACCCTGCCGGCCGCGCCGGCCTCTTCCGCCCCGGCCGCCGCTTCGGCGTCGACGGGGGCGGGCGCGTCCCTCTTCTTCGACGCCGCCCTCTTCCCGCCCTTAGTCGCCCTGGGGGCGGTCTGTGCGCCGGGCCGCGGCGGGGCGGGGTTGCCTTCGGCCGTCGCGCCGGGCGCGCCCGCAGACGAAGCCGCGGGCGCGCCCGGCGCGGGCGCTTCAAACAGGAGCGCCGTCAGCGGCGGGAGGTCTACGGTCGCGGAGAAGGGGAGGCCGTGCCAGGGCTGCTCCTCGGCCTGCACGCAGTCGATGCCGAGCGCGTCCGCGCCCGCGTAGTAGGACGAGTCGGTGTTGAGAAGCAGGCGGTAATCGCCGGCCGCTGGCAGCCCGAAGCGGTAGCCGGGGCGCGCGGCCGCCGAGAAGTTGCAGACGCAGACCACGCTCTCGCCCGAGTCGGAGTGGCGCATGAAGGCGAAGATGTTTTCGAGGTGGTTGTTGACGTCGACCCACTGGAAGCCGCGCGGCTCGACGTCGAGCCGGTGGAGCGCGGGGCGCTCGCGCACCAGGCGGTTGAGGTCGCCGACGAGCGTGTTGAGCCCGCTGTGGTATGCGTCTTCGAGCAGGTGCCAGTCGAGGCTGCGCTCCTCGCTCCACTCGCGCCACTGGCCGATCTCGCCGCCCATGAAGAGCAGCTTCTTGCCGGGGTGCGCCCACATGTAGGCGTAGAGCGCGCGGAGGTTGGCGAACTTCTGCTCGCGCGCGCCGTGCATCTTGTTGAGCATCGAGCCCTTCATGTGGACGACCTCGTCGTGCGAGAAGGGGAGGACGAAGTTCTCGCTCCAGGCGTAGGTCAGCCCGAAGGTGAGGTTGCTGTGGAAGTAGCGCCGGTGGAGCGGGTCGCGCTCGAAGTACTTGAGCGTGTCGTGCATCCAGCCCATGTTCCACTTGAAGTCGAAGCCGAGGCCGCCCCGGTCGACGCCCTTGGTGACGAGCGGCCAGGAGGTCGACTCCTCGGCGATGGTCATCACGCCGGGCTGCTCGCGGTGGATGACGTCGTTCAGCTCGCGGACGAAGGCGACGGCTTCGAGGTTCTCGCGCCCGCCGTACCTGTTCGTCGCCCACTGTCCGGCCTCTCGCCCGTAGTCGAGGTAGAGCATCGAGGCGACGGCGTCCACCCTCAGCCCGTCGACGTGGCACTCCCTCAGCCAGAAGAGGGCGTTGGCGATGAGGAAGTTTCTGACCTCGTTGCGGCCGTAGTTGAAGATGAAGGTGCCCCACTCGGGGTGCTCGCCGAGCCGCGGGTCTTCGTGCTCGTAGAGCGCCGTGCCGTCGAAGCGGCCGAGCGCCCACGTGTCCTTCGGGAAGTGCGCGGGCACCCAGTCCATGATGACGCCTATCCGGCGGCCGTGCAGGTAGTCGACGAGGAAGCGGAAGTCGTCCGGGTCGCCGAAGCGCGCGGTCGGAGCGTAGTAGTTCGCCACCTGGTAGCCCCACGAGCCGCCGTACGGGTGCCCCTTGAGCGGCAAAAACTCGACGTGCGTGAAGCCCATCCGCTCGCAGTAGTCAGCGAGCGCCGGCGCGGTCTCGCGGTAGGTGAGCGGGCGGTTGCCGTCCTCGACGATGCGCCGCCACGAGCCGAGGTGTACCTCGTAGATGTTGAGCGGCCGTCTCAGGTGGTCTTCACCGGCGCGGCGCTCCATCCACTCGTGGTCCGTGAACTGGTAGCCGGGCGCGAAGACGACGGAGGAGGTCGCGGGCGGCACCTCGGCGAAGAGCGCGTAGGGGTCGGCCTTGAGGAAGGGGAGCCCGCCGCGGCGGTGAATCTCGTACTTGTAGAGCGCGCCGGGGCCGATGTCGGGGATGAAAATCTCCCAGACGCCCGAGATGCCGAGACGCCGCATCTGGTGGAGGCGGCCGTCCCAGTTGTTGAAGTCGCCGACGACGCTCACGCCGTCGGCGTTCGGGGCCCACACGGCGAACGAGACGCCGCGCGCGCCGCCGAGGTCGCGGACGTGCGCGCCGAGCTTCTCGTAGAGGTTCCAGTGACGCCCCTCGCCGAAGAGGTGCTCGTCGAGCGAGTCGAGTGTGGGCATGAAGGCGTAGGGGTCTCGGTGCGTGAAGTCGTGGCCGCCGGGGTAGTGCGAGCGCAGGCGGTAGGGGAAGAGCCCCGCGCGCCCTTCGAGCAGCAGCTCGAAGAAGCCCGCCGGGTGCGTCCGCGTCATCTCGCGAGGCGACTCGCCCTCGGCCAGCAGCTCGACGCGCTCGGCGTCGGGGCGGAAGGCGCGCACGGCGACGCCTTCGGGCGTCGGGTGCGCCCCGAGCGTCGCGTGCGGGTCGGGCGATTCGAGCGCGAGCAGGCGTTCCAGCTCGACGCGCGACACGCCAGGGTAGGCGGCCGAGCCGCCGCCCGTCTCTCCCGGCTGGTTCGACATTTGTGGCTCCCCCTTTAACCGTTGACGAAGGCCCGCGGCCCCGACTCTTCGGGCGCGGGCGGCGCGAGCGCCGCGGGCGCGGGCCCGGTAGCGACGTTGACTACCTGCGCCCCGCCGCGCGCGGCGCGCACGCAGGCCGAGACGAGCCCCCGGCCCGACGCCGGAAGCCCCTCGAAGGCGATGGAGCGCCCGGAGCCGTCGCGGTGCGTGAACTTGTAGGAGAAGGGCGTGTCGGGCGTGTCGGGCGTCACCGCACCCCACTCTTCCGAGCCGGGCGGCGGCTGGTAGAAATGGCCGTGAATGACCGGCGCGGTCGTCATCGAAAGGGGCTGCTCCGTCGGCTGATAGGGAAGTCGGATTTAAGCTATCACGAATCGCCCGAGAGTCAAATTACGGGACTCCGCGCCGGGGGGCGCGACGGTGTGCCCGCGGGCCGGGCGCGGGGCCAAAGACAAAAGGCGGAAGCGCCGAACGCCCCCGCCTTCATCCTGCCGAGCTGAATTTTCGCCTTAACGCTGCGCGACCAGCGGCTCTTCGCGCTGGATGCTCTTGAGCGTGATGTCGAGCTGCCCCATCTCGTGCGAGAGGCGCGCCTTGACGGGGACGTGGCGGTCGTCGTTCGTCACCCAGATGGACATCTTGCCCTTGCCCTCCGGGACGGGGCGGCCGGGGCCGAACAGCTCGACGTCCACGCGGACGACGTCGACCTTGCCGAGCACGCTCTTCATCTTCTTCTTCTCGACGACGACGGTCGCCGGCACCTGGTAGACGCGCCCCGAGTCGCTGATGGCGAGGTCGAAGGTCTGGCCCGCCGTGAGCGGCTGCGTGCGGAGGAAGTAGATGGCGGAGACGATGTCCTGCGTCGGCCCGCTGAGCGCGGCCGTGATGACGCGCGGGGCCTGCTCCGTGTTGTTGGGGTCGCGCTCGGTGTACTCGACCGTCTTGGCCGCCTGGTCGAAGACGGCCTCGCTCGTCCGGACGCGCTTGCCCTGCTCGTCCTTCTTGGTCGTGCGCATCGCGTAGAAGTCGTTCGGCTCGACCTGCGACTCGGCGTGGAACTTGAATGTCACGCCGAAGAGCTTGCTGAAGAAGCCCTTCGAGGTCACCTCGGTCGTCAGCACGAGCGGGGCGGGGGCGGCCGTCTGCCCGTCGCCCTCGGCCGCGACGACGGAAGCCGCCGGGCGCTGCGCCTTGAACCGAAGCTCGGCGATGTTGATGCCGCGCCGGATGGCCCGGGTGAACTCGCCCTCGTAGACCAGTTCCTCCGAGGGGCCGAAGGGGATGGCCGCGGTCGTGCGCGGCGGCTGCGGTGTACGCTCTTTAGGCGTGTCCTTTCCCAGTACGACCGAAGAGAGTACAACAGCAAAAAGCAGCGCCGTCGCCGTCGTCGCGGTGATTTTGGACATAATTCTGCGAGGCATAGCGTTCACCCTTCTTTCAGCCTTATTTTCGTGTGCTTGTTCAGGTCAGAAAGCCAGAACCGCTTTCAGCCATAGCACGCACCATGCCACGATCAGGCCGAGCGCCGCGCGGTACTCACGGTAGCGCATGTAGAGGGACGGGTCGAACTTCACAACCGCCGCCGCGTCGCCGCCCGGCCTGTAAGGCGTCGGGCGCGGGAAGAGGAGCGGGACGGCCGCGGCGTATGCCCTGTAGTCCTCGCCGAACATCTCGGCGAGCGTCGCAGCTTCGACGCGCATCACCGGCC
>DASVSK010001065.1:0-1965 GCA_036388135.1 Pyrinomonadaceae bacterium
AACCGCCCCGCAGTCCACGAACAAGGCCCATGGGAATCCTCGACATCTTCAGGCGCAGGAAGAACGACGACGAGGCCGAGCGCCGCAACGCCCTGCTCCGCGCCGGGCGCATCACCGAGGGCTCGATCTTCGACGTCATCACCGACGAGGGCGGGGCCATCACGCACGTCTTCTACAACTACGAGCTTAACGGCGTCGAGTACGAGTCCTCGCAGCTCCTCGACACCGAACAGCGCACGCGCTCGGCCGACTACTTCCCCGGCGCGCGCGTCACCGTCCGCTTCAACCCCCGCCAGCCCGGCAACTCGGTGGTCGTGTAAAACAGTAGACGGTAGTCAGTAGCCAGTAGCCAGTAGAAGCCCCTCCTCTACCCCTAACAGCACCAACGAAAGCGCGGCGGCTCTCGCTTGCAAATCTACTGTCTACTGACTACTGTCTACTGACTACTGCTCTTATGTTCAAAAAGATTCTCATCGCCAACCGCGGCGAGATAGCGGTGCGGGTTCTGCGCGCGTGCCGCGAGATGGACATCTCGCCGGTCGCCGTCTACTCGGAGGCGGACGCCTCGGCGCTCCACGTGCGTCTCGCGGACGAGGCTTACCTGCTGGGGCCCGCGCCCTCGGCCGAGAGCTACCTGCGAATCGACCGCGTCGTCGAGGCCGCGCTCAGGAGCGGCGCGGAGGCCGTCCACCCCGGCTACGGCTTCCTCGCCGAGAACGCCGCCTTCGCGCGCGCGGTGAACGAGGCCGGGCTGGTCTTCATCGGCCCGCCGCCCGAGGCGATGGAGCTGATGGGCTCTAAGACGAGCGCGCGGCGGGCGGCCGAGGCAGCGGGCGCGCCCGTCGTGCCGGGCACGAACACGCCGCTCGACTCAATCGAAGAGGCGCGCGAGACGGCGGCGCGCGTCGGCTACCCCGTCATGCTCAAGGCCGCGGCCGGCGGCGGCGGCAAGGGCATGCGCCTCGTCGCCGCAGAGTCCGAGATGGCTTCGGCCTTCGACACCGCCCGCTCCGAAGCCGCCTCGGCCTTCGGCGACCCCTCGGTCTACATCGAGAAGGCGGTCGAGCGCCCGCGCCACGTCGAGATACAGGTCTTCGCCGACACGCACGGCGCGTGCGTCCACCTCGGCGAGCGCGAGTGCTCGATTCAGAGGAGGCACCAGAAGGTCATCGAAGAATGCCCATCGCCGATGAACGACGCGGCGCTGCGCGAGGCGATGGGCGCGGCCTCCGTCCGCATCGCGCGCGCCGCCTCTTACGTCGGCGCGGGCACGGTCGAGTTCCTCGTCTCGGACGTGACGCGCGACTTCTACTTCCTTGAGATGAACACGCGTTTGCAGGTCGAGCACCCGGTCACCGAGCTGGTCACCGGCCTCGACCTCGTCCGCGAGCAGATACGCGTCGCCGCCGGGCTGCCGCTCTCCTTCACGCAGGCCGAGGTGCGGCTGACGGGGCACGCCGTCGAGTGCCGCGTCTACGCCGAAGACCCCGAGCAGAACTTCATGCCGAGCCCCGGGCTCATCGACGCCCTGCGCGTCCCGGCCGGGCCCGGCGTGCGCGACGACGGCGGCGTCTACGAGGGGGCGGAGGTCTCCATCTACTACGACCCGATGATCTCGAAGCTCGCCACGTGGGGGCGCACGCGGACGGAGGCCATCGAGCGGATGCGGCGCGCGCTCGACGAGTACGCCGTCGGCGGCATCAAGACCACGCTCCCCTTCTTCCGCGAGGTGATGCGCGACGAGGAGTTCGTCTCCGGCCGCCTCGACACGGGCTTCATCCCCCGCTTCAACGAGCGCCGTGCTGCCGCCGCCGCCGCGAAAGAGGGCGAGACAGACCCGGGCGAGACCGCGCGGCGCGACGTGGCGCTCATCGCCGCCGCACTCGCCTACGCCGAGCCCGCGCGGAACGACTCCCGGCAGCACCAGCAGGCCGCGGCCGCGCCCCCGAGCCGCTGGAAACTCGC
>DASVSK010001066.1:0-1933 GCA_036388135.1 Pyrinomonadaceae bacterium
GCAGCTCGACCAGGTGGCGCACGATGGCGAGGCCCAGCCCGAGCCCGCCGTGCTGGCGCGTGGTGCGCCCGTCGGCCTGGCGGAAGCGGTCGAAGACGTAGGGCAAAAACTCCGGCGGGATTCCCGCCCCGCTGTCGCTGACGACGATCTCGACGTGCGAGTTGACGCGCTCCAGACTCACGGTCACGCGCCCGCCCCGCGGCGTAAACTTGATGGCGTTCGAGAGCAGGTTCCAGACCACCTGCTGGAGCCTGACCGGGTCGCCGAGGACGGAGACCACCCCCGTGTCCATGATCCGCTGCACGCGCACGCCCTTCGCGTCCGCGGCGGGCCTCACCGCCTGGATGGCGGCCTCGATGAAGGAGTTCGGGTCGACGGGGCGCACGTCGATGCGGAGCTTGCCCGTGATGATGCGCGAGACGTCCAGCAGGTCGTCGATGAGCTGCGCCTGCGCGCGGGCGTTGCGCTCTATCGTCTCGAAGGCTTTGACGGCTGAGTCTCCGTCCGACTGCCCCGTGCGCAGCATGTGCGCCCAGCCGAGGATGGCCGTCAGCGGCGTCCGCAGCTCGTGCGAGACGGTGGCGAGGAACTCGTCCTTGAGCCGGCTCGACTCCTGAGCCTCGCGGTAGAGGCGCGCGTTCTCAGCGGCCGACGCCTCGGCATCGGCGCGCGCTCGCTGCGCCGCCTCGTAGAGCCGCGCGTTGTCCATCGCGACCGCGGCCTGCGCCGCCAGCCCCTCGACGATGCGCGCCGCGCGCTCGGTGAAGACGTCTTTACCGGGGTGGCCGAAGAAGAGGCCGCCGTAGACGTCGCCCGTGCGTGAGATGACCGGCACGGAGAGGTAGCTCGTCACGGGGAGGTGGCCCTCGGGCATCCCGTAGTAGGGCGAGTTCTTGCCGAAGCGCGGGTCGACCTTCACGTCGCCGATGAGGATCGTGCCCTCGCCGCGGAAGGTGGGGCCGAACAGGTCGGTCGCGCGCGGCATAGGGAAGTGAGCGAAGGCTTCGGCGGGGACGCCCGAGAGCGTGTAGAGCATGTAGGACGCGCCCTCTTCGTTCAGCACGTTGTAGAAGAAGGAGCCGAAGTGAGCGCCCGTCAGCTCGGTCGCCGCGTCCGTCACCGCCTGCACCAGCTTGTGCAGGTCCAACTCGCCCGCGAGCGTCTGCCCGAGGCGGTTCACCGTCTCGATGACCTCGGCCTGCTCGCGCAACTGCTCCTCGTTGCGCTTGCTGGCGGTGATGTCGCGGATCACCGCCGAGATGGCTATCAGGTCGCCGCCCCCGCTCATGATCGGCGAGAGCGTGATAGCCACGTCCACGAGCCGCCCGTCCTTGGCGCGGCGGCGGCTCTCGAAGTGCTGCGGCACGGGCTCGCGCATGAGCCTCTGGAAACGCTCCCGCGTCTCCTCGACGTGGCCGGGCGGGGTGATGATAGTCGTCTCACCGCCCAACACCTCGGCGGCGCTGTAGCCGAACATCCTCTCCGCGCCCGTGTTCCAGGACGCGATCTTGAGGTTCAGGTCGGCGCTCACGATGGCGTCGTCCGAAGACTCGACAATCGCCGACAGCAGGCCGCGCGTCTGCTCCGCGCGCTTGCGCGTGGTTATGTCGCGGGCGATCTTCGACGCGCCGACCACACGGCCCTCGGCGTCCCTGACCGGCGAGACGGTGAGCGAGACGTCGACGAGCGTGCCGTCCTTGCGGACGCGCACCGTCTCGTAGTGCTCGACGGGCTCGCCGCGCCTGATGCGGCCGAGGATGTTGGGCTCCTCGTCCGGGCGGTCGGGCGGGATGAGCATCGTGACGGGCTGGCCGACGGCCTCCGCCGCGGTGTAGCCGTAGAGCCGCTCGGCCCCCGGGTTCCAACTGAGGATGATGCCGTCGAGGTTCTTGCTGATGATGGCGTCGTCCGAGTTCTCGACGATGGCGGCCGC
>DASVSK010001067.1:0-4353 GCA_036388135.1 Pyrinomonadaceae bacterium
CACCCGACGTCGGGTGGCGGCGCTTCTTCGTTAGGCGTGCCTGTCGCGCGCATTGGCGTGCAGCGATGCCCCGGCCCTAGGGATAAGGTCGCACTCAACCGCAAAGCCCTTAGAAGATGTGACGCGAAAGGGGAGTGTAGCGCGAGCCGCCGGGGCCGAGTTCGCTGCGCATGACGATCAGCTCGGAGACTCTGAAGGGGTAAGGGCCGAACGTCTGCCGCCTGTGCGCTTCGGAGACGCGGGGCGCGTCCTTCGAGGCGCGGAGGCGCGCGAGGGTCAGGTGGGGCTTGAAGGCGCGCGGCTCGCGCGGGAATCCAGCCGCCTCGCACTCCTCTTCGAGACGCCGTTGCAGGCGCGCGAGACCTCCGGACTCGTCGGCGACGCCGAGCCAGAGCACGCGCGCCGCGCCGCGAGGGGGGAACGTGCCCGTCCCCTCGACCGACAGGCCGAATGGTGACGAGCCTTCGACCGCCGCGCCCGCCGCGCGCGACAGCTCGACGACGCGCGCGGGCTCGACCTCGCCGATGAACTTGAGCGTGACGTGGAGGCTCGCGGCGCGCGCCCAGCTCGCCCTCGCTTCGGGGAAGTCTCGCCGCAAGCCCCCGACGTGCGCGGCCGCCGCGTCGCGCACCTCCGCGGGCAGCTCGACCGCGCAGAAGACGCGCAGACTCTCGACGCGCATCCCGCCCGCCGCCTCGGCCGACGACACGGCCGCCGACCCGGCCGGGGGCTCGGATAAAGTCTCGGCCGACGCCCCGTCATGATTCCTCCCGTCCTCGCTCACGGCTGTTTCGGCTCAAGCGTCTGCGTCAGTCGCGCGGAGCGCGCCACCGCCGCGGCGGTGAAGGGGAAGACGCGCGGCGTCGAGGCGCGCCAGTCCGAAAGCTGGTCGGCCCAGTGCGGGCTGCGCGGGTCGCCCGACTCGCCGAGCGCGATGCCCTGCTGCGTCTTGTCCCAGTCGGAGGCGTCGGCGATGAGGCGCATCGAGACGGACGGGCCGACGTTCGGCGCGGCGAAGAGCCCGCCGCCGCCCCTCTGCGGGAAGGGCGCGACCCGGAACGTCTTGCCGACGTCGGGCACGGAGGCGAGCGGGTGCGGGAAGTTCACCGCCAGCGCGCCCCACGTCCACTTCGACTCGTCCGCGCCCAGGCGGTCGGCGAGCGACTTGCGCGCGTCGCGGTGCGCGCCGTCGAGCAGCTCGGCGTAGGTCGCGAAGCCCTTCGGCAGCCACCCCGCGGTTCGCTCCCGTATCACGCGGTCGAAGAAGATGGCGCTGGCGGGCCAGCGGTAAGCGCTCGCGCGCTCCGCCCCCACCGCGCCTTCGAGAATCTTCTGGCGGAAGTTGGACGCCATCTCGACCGCGAGCCGCGGCGCGCGCGCCTCGGGCGTGAGCTGCCCGTCCCACGACTCGAAGAGCCGGACGGTCTCGCGCCACTTCTCGTCCTTCGCGTCGAGCCCGGCCTCGCGCGCGACCTTCGCCGCCTCGCGCGCGAAGGTCATCCCGGAGATGGTGTAGGCGTCGCCCTGCACGGCGCGGAAGTCTTCGGCCGTCAGCTTCTGCTTCGCGCCGAGCAGGTCGTGGATGCGGCGCGCGCGCGTCGGCGGGGCCCAGGCGTGAGTTAAGAAGTGCGCGTAGCTCGCCCCGACGACGCGGTTGTTGGCCGTGACGATGATGCCGGAGGGCGGGTCGAAGACGTGCGGCAGCTCGGCGAAGGGGATGAAGCCCTTCCACTCGCCCTCGTCCTTCGCGCCGTCGTAGGGCACGCTCCCGTCGCCCGTCCGCCGGACGGGAATCTGCCCCGCGCCGTAGTAGCCGATGTGCCCGTCGACGTCGGCGTAGACGAAGTTCTGCGTCGCGCCGCCGTACTCCCTGAGCGCCTCCTGGAACCCCTTCCAGTCGCGCGCGCGGTTTAGCTTGTAGAAGGCGTTGAACTCGGTCGCCTCGGGCGAGAGGGCCGTCCAGCGCAGCGCGTAACTCTCGCCGCCCCTCTGGAGCACGACGGGCCCGTGGCGCGTGACGACCACGTCGTGCGCCACCACTTCGGTCTCCGTCCCCGCCGGCGACTTGCGGACTTTTATCTCCTCGCGGCGCACCTCGGCGTCGCGCCAGCCCGCCGGGGTCATGTAGCGGCGCGGGTTCTCCGGGTCGAACTTCTCGCGGTAGACGTCCTGCACGTCCGGCCCGAGGTTCGTGAGTCCCCAGGCGACGCGCTCGTTATGGCCGATGATGACGCCGGGCGCGCCCGCCGCGGTGACGCCCGCGACGCGCAGGCCCGGCGCGCTCAGGTGAACCATGTACCAGATCGACGGCGCGGACGGCGAGAGGTGCGGGTCGTTGGCGAGCAGCGGCTTGCCCGAGGCCGTGCGCTTGCCCGACACGACCCAGTTGTTGCTCGCGGCGAGGTCTTCGGCGTGGAGCCCGAAGCGTGCGCGCGAGCGCGCCTCGGTCTCCAGAATCGTGGCGAGTTCCGCGAGCAGCGCGGCCGGAGCCGTGGGGAGAGCAGAGCGGCGCTTCGAGGGCGGCGCGGTCTTCGTGTCCGGCTTGTCGGAGCCCACGACCGGCAGGTCGAGCGGCGACGTCTCGGGGAAGAGCGCGGCGGCCTTCTCGGGCGTGAGGTCCGTGAAGGCGGCGCGCGCGACGTCCCACGGCCACGTCGTCGAGAGCGCCTCGGCGAAGTTCTTGCCGACGGCCGCGGAGTCGGCCGGCGTCCAGTGGCGCGGGCGGTAGCCGAGTATCTGGAACTCGGGCGGGAGGCTCTTGTCGTCGAGCGAGTCGATGTAGGCGTTGACGCCGCGCGCGTATGCCTCCATCACGGCGCGCGAGCGCTGGTCGGCCTGCGCGGCAATCGTCTCGGCCACGCGCGCGAAGCCGTAGTTGCGCCGGCGCTTGTCCTCTTCGAGCGTGGCGCGGCCGAAAATCTCCGACAGCTCGCCGCGCGCCGTGCGCCTCATCAAGTCCATCTGCCAGAGGCGGTCGCCCGCCGTCACGTACCCCTGCGCGAAGTAGAGGTCGGACTCGTCGGCGGCCTCGATGTAAGGGATGCCGCGCTCGTCGCGCCTGACCTTCACAGCCCTGTTCAAGCCCGGGAGCCGGACGACGCTCGCCCCCGCCTGCGCCGGAGCCTGCGCGGCCGCGGCCGGCGTCGGAAACGCGTTGAGAAGAAACGACAGCGCCAGCACGAGACGCAGGAAGAGGCCGGTTGTTTTCATCGGGTGAAACCTCAAGGCGGAAGGTGTCGAATGCGCATGCATCTTACGCGAAACGTACGCGCGACACCACGCGTAACGCGGGGCGGTGGGCGCTAAACTTTAAGGCGGACGGCCGTCAGCTCATCCTTCATCGTTCGTCGTTAATCGCCCAGCACGATGAGGCGCGGCTCGGTCATCTCCTCCATCGCGTAGCGGACGCCCTCGCGCCCCGCGCCCGAGAGCTTAACGCCGCCGTAGGGCATGTTGTCGACGCGGAAGGCGGGCGAGTCGTTGACGATGACGCCGCCGAAGTCGAGCGCGCGGAAGGCTCGGAGGGCGCGCGCCGTCTCGCGCGTGAAGACCCCGGCCTGGAGGCCGTAGCGCGTGGCGTTGGCCTCCGCGAGCGCCTCACCGAAGTCGCCGAACGTCTGGAGCGTGGCGACGGGGGCGAAGACCTCTTCCGAGCAGACGCGCATCTCGGCGTGGACGTCCGTCAGCACGGTCGCCGCGAGCAGAGAGCCCTCGCGCCGCCCGCCGCACAGGAGCCGCGCGCCGGCCCCGACCGCCTCGTTAATCCACCCCTCGGCGCGCCGCGCCGCCGCCTCGTCGATCATGTTGGATAGCTCGGTCGCCTCGTCGAGCGGGTCGCCCGCGCGCAGCGATTCGGCGAGACGGACGAAGCGGCCGGTGAACTCTTCGGCGACCGACCGGTGGACGAGCACGCGCTGCGCGGAGATGCAGACCTGCCCGGCGTAGGCGAAGGCCGAGGCGGCGGTGCGCTCGGCGGCGAGGGGGACGTCGGCCGTCTCGTCGACGATGACGGGGGCGTTGCCGCCGAGTTCGAGCGCCACGGGTATGCGCGCGGCGCGGCGGCGCAGGAGCCAGCCGACCTCCGCGCTCCCGGTGAAGGAGATCATCCGGACGCGCTCGTCGTCCAGAACCGCGTCCACGGTCTCGACCTCCATCGGCACGACCTGCAAGGCCGCGCGCGGCAGACCCGATTCGAGGAAGACTTCGCCGAGCAGCAGCGCCGTGAGCGGCGTGCGCGGGCTCGGCTTGACGACGATGGCGTTGCGCGAGGCGAGCGCGGGCGCGACCTTGTGCGCGACGAGGTTGAGCGGGAAGTTGAAGGGCGTGATGCCGAAGACGACGCCGCGCGGGAAG
>DASVSK010001068.1:0-4812 GCA_036388135.1 Pyrinomonadaceae bacterium
CGGCTCGCCGCGGTAGGCGTCCGGGTGGTCGGCGACCATCTGGAGCGGGCTGTCGTAGACGACGTACATCGCCAGTTGGTGTGCGCGCGTCGACATCACCGACGGGAGCCTGTCCTGCGGCTTGAACCCGGCGCGCGTCACGTTGCGGAAGCCGCCCGGCGTGTAGTCCATCGGCCCGGCGAGCATTCGAGTGAACGGCAGCGTCACGTTGTGCGTCGCCGTGACGCGCCCGCTCCACTTGTTGTACTCCGCACCGAGCACGCCCTCCTGCGTCAGGTAGTTCGGGTAGGTGCGCGCCAGCCCCGTCGGCTTGTAGGCCCCGTGCAGGTCGACGACCAGGCGGTGCTCGGCGGCCTTGCGCAGGATGCGGTGGTAGAAGCCGACCATCTCCTGGTCGTCGCGATCCATGAAGTCCACCTTGACGCCCTTGACGCCTATTCGCTCGTAATAGGGGAACGCCCTGTCCATCTGGTCGCGCGCGGGTATCCAGTGCAGCCAGACGATGACGCCGACGCGGCGCGCGCGCGCGTAAGCGACGAGGCCGGGCAGGTCTATCTCGGGGACGGACTTCGTGACGTCGGCCTTCGTGTCGGCGTCGTCTCCGTACGCCTTCGGCGTGTACCAGCCGGCGTCAACGAGCATGTACTCGAAGCCCATCTCGGAGGCGAAGTCGATGTAGTGCTTCATCGTGGCGTCGTTCATGCCGGGCCGCGCGACGCCCTCGGCGACCTGCCCCGACCACCAGTCCCAAGCGGCCTTGCCCGGCCGAATCCAGGAGGGGTCGCGGACGACGCTCGGCGGGTTGAGGTTGAGCAGGAGCGTCGACTCGACGAGGCGGCCCGGCTCGTCGCCGAGCATCAACGCGCGCCACGGCGACTCGTGCGGCGCGCGCCCGCGTACGGCCGAGCCCTCCTCGCGCCCGCCGAAGGGTGAGAGGCGCGAGACCAGAGCGTTCGGCGCGCCCTCCAGCCCGTGCAGGTACATGCCCGCGTAGTCTTCGAGGTCGGCTTCGGCGATGGCGACGTACGGGCCGCCCGCGACCTCCACGACCAGCGGCAGCCCGACCTTCTCGCCCGGCCGGATGGTGTCGAGCGCCGCCCGTTCGAACTCCTTCTCGTAGTTCGAGTGAAAAGTCCGAAGCCGCATCGGCCAGCTCGGGTGGTTCCCGCCGAACCGGAACTCGGTGCGCTCGTCGACTATCTCGAACTCCTTCAACCCGGCCGCCGCCGGGATGACGTAGCGGAAGGCCGCGCCGTCGTCGTAGGCGCGGAAGACGAGCGCCAGCCGCCGCCGTCGCCCGGCGCGCTCCTCCAGCGACACGGTCATCTCCCGGTAGTTATCCCGCGCCCGTCTGGCCTTCCCCACCACCAGGTCGTACCGGGAGTCGTGCGCGCGGCGGCTGACGCCGGTCACACCCAACCCGCGCGCGAGCGGCCCGCCGTCTTTGAGGAGAAGCCCGAGCGACGAGGGGGCGATGACCGCGCGCCCGTCGTAGCCGACCGAGTAGGTGGGCGCGCCCTCCCGGTTCAGGGAGAAGACCACCTCCACCCTGCCGTTCGGCGAGCGGAGTCTGGAAGCGGCGTCGCGCGGCTGGCCGGAGGCGACGCCGACGAGGCCGACCAGTAACGCGAGCAGGACAGGCAGCGCCATTCTCTTCATCTCTTTATTTTTATGTCGTCGGACGCGACCGCGACCGCGCCTTAGCCTCGGCCGCGACCCGGAGCCCCCTTCAAGCTCGGCCGTTGCCGCGTTCGTCGCCGTGAGGACGGGATGTGAAGCAGGACGGCAGATTATTTCCGCCGGGGACGCCAGTCAAGGACGAGGGGCGGGCGACGCCGGCCTTGTTTGACAAAGCGAAGCGGAATCGCATACAAGCGACGTTGTAAACACCTACCGCTTCGGGCGAACCCATTACATGACCCATGACTTGATTGCCGCCGTGGACGTCGGCGGGACGAAGATTGCGCTCGGCCTCTCCGACCTCGAAGGCCGTGCGCTCCCCTTCCGGCGCTTCCCGACGCGGAGGGTCGAGCGCGGCCCGCACAGCGTCGTCGAACAGGCGCTCGACGAGCTTGAGAAGATGGCGGCGGAGGCGGGCGGGCGCGTCGCGGCCGTCGGCGTCGGCTGCGGCGGGCCGCTCAGCCGCAGCCGCGGCCTCATCCTCTCGCCCGCGAACCTGCCGGGGTGGGACGAGTTCCCCATCGTGGACATCGTCCGCGAGCGCTTCGGCGTGCCGGTCGAGCTCGACAACGACGCCAACGCCGCCGCGCTGGCCGAGCACGAGTACGGGGCGGGCCGCGGCGTGGAGAACATGGTCTACCTCACCATCTCCACGGGCATCGGCGGCGGCCTCATCCTCGGCGGGCGGCTGATTCACGGGGTGGGCGACGCGGCGGGCGAGGTGGGACACATGATAGTCGAGCCCGGCGGGACGCCCTGCGGCTGCGGCTCGCGCGGCTGCCTCGAAACCATCTGCTCGGGCACCTCCATCGCGCGGCGCGCGGCCGAGCGGCTGGCGGCCGGTGACAGAAGCTCGACCCTGCTCGAAGGCGGCGGCCTGAACGACATTACGGCGCGCGCCGTCGCGGAGGCCGCGCGCGCCGGCGACCCCCTGGCGGCCGAGGTCTGGGACGAGACCGTCGAGTACCTCGCCCTCGGCGTCGGCAACGTCATCGCCGCCTTCGCCCCCGAGGCCGTCGTCCTGGGCGGGGGCGTCTCGACCGCCGGCGAACAGCTCCTGGGCCCCCTGCGCAGGCGGGTCGTGGAGTCTGTTAAGATAGCGCCCGTCGAAAGGGTGCGGATAACGCAGGCCGAGCTGGGCGGCGACAGCGGCGTCTACGGCGCGCTGATTCTGGGTCGGCTTGCGCTGGCGTCCCGACACGCCCGCGGCGACTGAGGCGCGTGAGGCGGACGCGCTTGCGCCGCCCCGCCGCGGGGATTCTCCTACCTACCTTGAGGAAACATTCGCGCATGAAGCAGACCCACGGGGCGCGGCTCGCCCCCTCGACCCTCCTTGTCTTCGCGCTGCTGCTTACGGCCTCGGCCCCGCTCCGCGCGGGCCCGGCGCAGACGCGGGCGGGCTCGCACCGGGCCGCCGCGAAACCGGGCGCGCGTTGGTGGCAGCGCGCGGTCTTTTACGAAATCTACCCGCGCAGCTTTCAGGACTCGGACGGCGACGGCGTCGGCGACCTGAAGGGCATCACCGCGCGGCTCGACTACCTGCGCGACCTCGGCGTGGACGCCGTCTGGGTCACCCCGTTCTACCCGTCGCCGCAGGTGGACTTCGGCTACGACGTGAGCGACTACGAGGACGTCGACCCGCAGTTCGGCACGCTCGCCGACTTCGACCGCCTCGTGCGCGAGGCGCACCGGCGCGGCATCAAAGTCGTCATCGACTTCGTGCTCAACCACACCTCCGACCAGCACCCCTTCTTCAAGGAGTCGCGCTCGTCGAAGACCTCGCCGAAGCGCGACTGGTACGTCTGGCGCGACCCGAAGCCCGACGGCTCGCTCCCGAACAACTGGTCGTCCTCCTTCGGCCCCGTCGCGTGGACGTTGGACGAGAAGACCGGGCAGTACTTCTACCACTACTTCTACCCGCAGCAGCCCGAGCTGAACTGGCGCAACCCCGAGGTCGAGCGCCGCATGCTCGAAACCATCCGCTTCTGGCTCAGGCGCGGCGCGGACGGCTTCCGGCTCGACGCCGTCAACTACCTCTACGAAGACCCCTCCTTGCGCGACAACCCCGTGCTGGCGGAGCTTCGCTTCGGCAGCACGACCGAGCGCGAGCAGGAGAAGAAGTACAACCGCGACCTGCCCGAGGTGCAGGACGCGATGGTGCGTCTGCGCGCCTTCAACGACCGCGTCAACCCGGAGAGCGTGCTCGTCGGCGAGGCGTACGTGCCGAAGTGGGAGGAGCTGATGCGCTACTACGGGCCGTCGGACAACGGCGTCCACCTCCCCTTCAACTTCTTCCTCGTGATGGAGCCGGCGCGCTCGCAGCTAAAAGCCTCGGTCTTCCGCGACGTTATCGCACAGAGCGAGCGGGCGCTCGCCGGGCGCTGGACGACCTACGTGCTGTCGAACCACGACATCCCGCGCCACTACGACCGGCTCGGCGACGGCAAGAACAACGACGAGATAGCAAGGCTGACGGCGACGATGCTCCTCACGCTGCGCGGCACGCCGTTCCTCTACTACGGCGAGGAGATCGGCATGGTAACGACCGAGCCGAAGACGGTCGAGGAGGTGCGCGACCCCGTGGGCAAACGCTACTGGCCGCTCCGCAAGGGGCGCGACGGCGAGCGCACGCCGATGCAGTGGGACGCCTCCGCGCACGCGGGCTTCACGACGGGCGCGCCCTGGCTCCCCGTCCCGCCGTCGGCGAGCGGGAAGAACGTCGCCGCGCAAGTTAAAGACCCCGGCTCGCTCCTCAACTTCTACAAGCGCCTCATCGCGCTGCGCCGACGCAGCCCCGCGCTCCTCGACGGCGACTACGCGGCCCTCGACGACGACCCGCACGTCTACGCCTACCGGCGCACGGCGCGCGGCGAGACGGCCGTCGTCGCGCTCAACATGTCGGCCGAGCCGCGCGCGTTCAAGCTCCCGACGACGACGACGGGCCGGCCGCCCGCCTATTCCGTCGCGCTGAGCAGCCGGCCCGCGCCCGCGCGCGGCCGCGGCGTATCAGGCGAGCTGAGCCTCGCGCCCTTCGAGGCGGTCATCTTAACGGCGAGCACCCGGTAGGAGATTCTTTCTTGAAGCAGACAATCCGCCGACTGATTCTCTCTCTCTGTCTCTCTTCCCTCCTGC
>DASVSK010001069.1:0-5555 GCA_036388135.1 Pyrinomonadaceae bacterium
AGACGCCCGCGCCCGCGAGCGAGCGCAGGACTCTGTAGAGCGAGCGCTCGTGCGTGCCCGTGGCCGCGGCCAGCTCGGCGACGGGGCGCGGGCCCGCGGCGAGCAGGTCGGCGACGCCGAGCCTGGCGGCGACGTAGAGCGCCTGCGTCAGAAGTGCCCCGAAGGCCATCTGCGTCAGGACGGCCTCGGGCGGCGCGTCCTGCGCCGGGGCCGCCGGGCGCGCAGCGCCGTTCAAGTCCGAGGGCGGAATCGGCTGCGCCCCGTCCGAAATCATCTGCGTACTCATCTCACTCTCCCTTTCAGCTTGGTGCTACGTTGCCGGATGCGCGAACAAAATTTTCGCTTCCAGCCGGTAACGCGCAGGGCGGGGCGCGAAAGTATCAGCGCGGGAGTCCGGGCGCTGAATTTTTTTGACGCCGCCCGTCGGAGTGCTGCGGCGCGCGGCCGTGGTAAGGTCGGGATTCGCACTGTATAATCCGCCGCGTCCCAGGAAAAACGCACCCGAGAGTTCGACAGTCGAGCTGGCCGAGCTTATCGCCGTCACCACCGGCCTCGTCAGACGCGCCGACTGAAGAGGGTTTGTCTTCCCGCGGCCCCGCCGCGGCGCGGCCATCCGGCGAGACCTTCCCTCCGCGCCCGCCTCGCCCCGCGTCAGCGTTAGCCCGCGAAAGTTTATGCCGGCGTCGAGGGCCGTTTTAACGCGCCGCGCCGTTGAAGGAGGACGGATGAAGCGTACTTTGAGGGGAGTCTTCGTCGGGATTATTTTTCAGGCCCTGACGGCGACCGTTTCGGCCTGCCCCGAGTGCCGCGCGAAAGTTGAGGGCGGCATCTACAACCAGAACTTCCTGTCCAACCTGCTCTTTATGCTGCTGCCGGTTCTCGTCATCACGGTGACGGGCGTCGGCTTGTACCACGCGGACGCGATTGCTAAAAGAATCAAGGAGGAGGTCGGCAGATGGCAGACGAAAGAAACCGCAGTCCGCTAATTGCGGCGGGCGTCGTGTTAGGCGCGGGGCTCGGCGGCTTCGCGGACGGAATCGCGCTCCACCAAATCCTCCAGTGGCATAACATGCTCTCCGCGCGCATCCCGCCGAACGACCTGGTCAGCGCGAAAGTAAACATGTTCTGGGACGGGTTGTTCCACGCCGCCGTGTGGGTGATGTCGGGAATCGGGCTGGCGCTTTTGTGGCGCGCGGGAAGTCGGAGCGACGTCCCGTGGTCGGGTCGCACCTTCCTCGGCTCGCTGATAGTCGGCTGGGGGCTGTTCAACCTGATAGAAGGCGTCATAGACCATCAACTGCTCGGCATCCATCACGTCTACGAGTACACGGCCAACAAGCTGCCGTGGGATTTGGGGTTCCTGCTGGTCGGCGGGGTCGGGCTGTTGCTGATAGGGTGGGCGTTGATTCGGAGCGGTCGTGACGACAGCACCGCCCGCGGCGGCGGCGCTTGAGTCGTCCGGCGGGCGGCGCGGCGGGTTAGAGGCTTTCACGCGTCGGTGGTAGATTGGCGGCATGCGCTTATGGACGCTTCACCCGCGGTACCTGGACACCAAGGGGCTGCTCGCGCTCTGGAGGGAGGGGCTGCTCGCGCAGCAGGTGCTGCGCAACGCGACGAGCGGCTACAGGAACCACCCGCAGTTGAAGAGGTTCAAGGCGTCGCACGACGCTTCGGCCGCCATCGCCGCTTACCTGCGCGCCGTCTACGGCGAGGCGGTGAGGCGCGGTTATAAGTTCAGCGAAGAGAAGATCGGCCGCGACGATTTCGGCGGCAGGATCGCCTGCACGCGCGGGCAGCTCCTTTACGAGTGGGACCATTTGAAAAATAAGCTGAGGCTCAGAGACGCCGCCCGGCACGTCGAGCTTGAGCGCACGCCGGAGCCGGAGGCGCACCCGCTCTTCGAGTTAGTCGAAGGCGGGGTCGAAGACTGGGAGGTGGTCGCGGGCGGCGCATGACCGCGGCATCCGCGGAGGTGCAGACCACTCACGACCTCGTCGCGGGGGCACGCCACGCGCCGCACCCGTATAATCACCGCGCCGCGCGCGTCCGTCGGAGGGCACGCGGGCGTTAATCAGGTATGATTCAGACCGAGAGCGCGGGCGGCGTCGTCCTCGACGGCGAGGGTCGCGTGCTGGTGGTCAGCCAGCACGGGACGAGTTGGTCTCTGCCAAAGGGTCACGTCGAAGAGGGCGAGGCGATTCTGGAGGCCGCCCGGCGGGAAATTTATGAGGAGTCGGGCGTCAGGGAGTTGGAGCTTTTGGGGGAGCTGGGCAGCTACAGCAGGCCCCGCATCGGCCGCGGCGGCGGCGAGGAAGTGTCGGAGCTGAAGACCATCCACATGTTCCTCTTCAGAACCTCCGAGACCGAGCTGAAGCCCGTCGACCCCGACAACCCGGAGGCGGTGTGGGTCGAGCGCGACCGCGTCGCCGCGCTGCTGACCCACCCGAAAGACCGTGAGTTCTTCGAGTCGGTGCTCGACGTCATCCGAGAAGCCAGCAGGAGGAGCCGCAAACGTTGATGAAGAGGCTGATTCTTTCCCTCGCCGTCATCTCTCTCGCCGGGGCGGGTGCCGCGGCGCAGACGGTTACGAAGACGCGCGCGACCGCCGCCGCCGCGGCCGGCTCGCCCGCCGCGGTCGTGCGCGAGTTGTACAGGATTCACAGGAACGGTTACGGCCCGCTCTTCGAGAAGAGGGGCCGAAAGCAGCACGAGAAGTTCTTCGACGCGAAGCTGGCCGGGCTCATCTGGAAGGACCTGACCGAGACGCCGAAGGACGAGGTCGGCCGCCTGGACTTCGACCCGCTCTACAACGCGCAGGACATCCGGATAAAGAACTTCCGCGTCGGCGCGGCGGCGGTCGAGGGCGACGCGGCCAGCGTCCCCGTCACCTTCGTCAACTTCGACCGGGAGGTGAAGCTGGACTTCCGTCTGGTGAGGACGAAGGCGGGCTGGAAGATTTCCAACATCGTCTACGGCGGCGAAGGCGTCGGCTCGGACCTGCTGAAGCTGCTGGGCGGGGCGATGTGAGCGGCCGTCGATTCTTCACGCCCGGGCTTCTTCGCAGGGCGGCTCAAAGAGCAAGCGCGTGGATGAAAAACTTATAAAGCGGGCACTCGCCTGCCTGTTCGTCCTCCTCTACGTCCCCTACCTGTACCAGCAGGGTTATCAGAGGGCCTTCCAGAGCCCCGGCGATTTCCCGACGCTCTACTGGGGCGCGAAGCTCGCCTTCGAGGAGGGGCGCTCGCCCTACGTCGACGGGGCCTTCGCCGAGGTCGAGCGGCAGCAGAACCGGCGCGTCTTCCCGTACCTCTACCCGCCGCCGAGCCTGCTCCTCTTCTACCCCTTCTCGGCCGTCACCTACGACGCGGCGAAGGTGCGCCTGCTCGTCGCCAGCCACGTCTGCCTGCTCGTCTTCCTCTACCTCTTCTTCTTCCGCATCGCGCCGTTCGACCCGCCGCGCCCGCCGTCGCTCGCGGCCGCGCTGATGACCGTTTACGTACTGACTTACTACCCGGTCGCTGATAACTTCGCCTGGGGTCAGATCAACTTAATCGTGCTGGCGCTGGTCTGCTTCGCCTGGCTCGCGCTCAAGCGCGGCGGCCACGCGCTGAGCATCGCGGTGCCTCTGTCGCTGTCGATACTGCTGAAGACCTACCCGGTCGTGCTCCTGCCGCTGCTCGTCATCCGGAAGAGGTACGGGGCGGCGGCGGCCGTCGTGGGGCTTCTGGCGCTCTACGCGCTCGCCGCGTGGTGGGTGCTGCCGACGAGCCTGTGGGGCGACTGGACGAGGAACGTTATGCCGACGGGCGGCTACGGCCTGCGCCCGTTCAACCTCTTCCTGCCGGTCGAGCCGTGGAACCACAGCATCAACGGCTTCCTGCTCTTCGTGCAGGACCGCGCGCCGTCGCTCTTCGGACTGCCGACCCACTGGTTGACGCGCCCGCTCACGTACCTGCTCGCGGGCGCGGTCGCCGCCGCGACGGTCGGGCTCTCGTACCTCTCGGCGCGCCGGGGGACGGGCGCGAAGACCGTCGACCTGGAGGTCGCCCTCTTCCTGCTGATGATGTTTCTGGTCGCGCCGCTTTCGTGGGAGCACCACCTCGTCTACGCGCTGCCGGCGGCGCTGTTCGCGGTAGACTTCCTGCTCCGCGGGCGCGTGCGCGCCCCCGCGGCCGTCGCGGCGGTCGCGGTGTTGTTCGTCCTCGCGTGGGACTTCCCGCGCGACGAGATGTTTCACATCAAGGGGGCGCTGGCACCGCTGAACGCGATCAAATTTTTCGCCGCCTTCGGGCTCTGGGTCTTCGTGGCGGGGGAGGCGTGGCGTGGCCTGCGCGCGGGCGGGGCCGAGTCGGCGGCCGGGGGCGGCGTCTAGAGCGCCCCGCGCCGCCCGCCACGCTTCGCGCAACTCTCGCGCACGTGTTAGAGTCTCTCGCTTGAGTTCGGGTCGGGAATTTCAACAGGGAAGGTTCGGGACGGAACTTGATAAGCAGCGCTGCCGCCTCGCGGGCGGTCTCCCTCGGCTCTAAAACCGGACGCATCAGCCTGGGCGTGGTCTGCCCCATGGCGAACGAGCGCGACACGGCCGTCCGCTTCGTCCGCGAGGTGCTGGCGGCGTGCGAGCCCTTTGAATTCAGGGCGGTGACCTTCTTCGCCGTCCTCGACCGCGTCAGCCGCGACGGGACGCTCGAACTCCTGCGCGGGCTGGAGGCGGAACTCCCGCAACTGCGCGTCGTCTGGGCCCCGGAGAACCGCTCGGTCGTCGACGCCTACCTGCGCGGCTACCGCGAGGCGCTCGGCGCGGGCTGCGACTGGGTTCTGGAAATCGACGCCGGCTACAGCCACCAGCCGTCGGACGTCCCCGCCTTCTTCGAGAAGATGCTCGAAGGCAACGACTGCGTCTTCGGCACGCGCTTCGGCCACGGCGGGCGCATCACCGAAAGCTCCTTCAAGCGCCGCGTCATCAGCCGCGGCGGCACCGCGCTCGCCAACCTCCTGCTCGGCACGAAGCTCTCGGACATGACGAGCGGCTTCGAGCTGTTCTCGCGCGCCGCGCTCCAGGAGGTGCTGGAGAAGGGCGTCAACTCGCGCGGCCACTTCTTCCAGACCGAGATCAAGGCGCACTGCCACTCGATGCGCGTCGCCGAAGTCCCCATCCACTACCGCGCGGCCAGCGACAGCGTCAACAACGAGGTCCTCAAGGACGCGCTGCGCAACCTCTGGCGACTCTTCCGCGCGCGGGTCTCGGAGGCGCGCGCCGCGTCGGCCCGCGAGCTGAAACGGGACGAGCTGGGATGAGCGAAGCGCTGGCGGTCGTCGTCACCTCCATCTCCGGGCCGAACCGCGTGCTGCGCGAGCTGGCCGACGGCTGCCGGTCGCGCGGCCACCGGTTCGTCGTCATCGGCGACGAGAAGAGCCCTTCCGACTTCCAACTGGACGGCTGCGACTTCTACGGCCTTGAGTCTCAGTACGAGACGGGGTTTCGTTTCGCGCAGCTCTGCCCGACGCGCCACTACGCGCGCAAGAACCTCGGCTACCTGCTCGCCATCCGGGGCGGC
>DASVSK010001070.1:0-8013 GCA_036388135.1 Pyrinomonadaceae bacterium
CCTGGCGGCGGCACAGCTCGACGAGCATCAGCGGCAGGCCGCTGCAACCGGGGCCGACGTCTAAGACGACCTTGCCGCGCCCGCCGAGCGCCGGGAGCTTCGCCGCGATGTCCTCGAAGATGGCCTCCTCCTTGCCCTCGCGGTAGGAGTCGGGGAAGCCGATGCGCTCGTAGGGGCTGAGCGCGTCGTCGCCGGCCATCCGCCGGAAGTCGTCGAAGGTCAGGTCGGCGAACCTCTTGTAGTCGTCGGTCTTCATGTTAAAGGCGATGCGGCGGCCGGCTCGGGCGCGGCGTCGGGCAGGCGGAGGGCTTCGGTGCGCCACGGCAGGCGCACGCGCACGACGCCGTCCCAGCGGCTCCCCGCGCCGGCCTCGCGCATCACGCCCGTGTCGAAGACGTTGAAGGAGAGCACCTGCTGCGCCTCGGCTTCGAGCGCGACGGGGCCGAGCGTGAGCAGGTAGACGGTGACGTAGTAGGTCCCCTCGTTGAGGAAGTTGGCCGGGATGGTGCAGACCGAGCGGAAGAGCCCCGGCTCGTGGTTCTGCCGGAACCAGTCGTCGTCGACCGCGTTGGCCGCGGGCGTGTTGGCCGTGCTCAGGACGACCGTGCCCGTCGCGTCGTAGAGGTAGATGTTGACGCACTGGTTGCGCGCGCCCTCAAGGAAGTTCCAGAACTCGACCTCGACCGACAGCTCCTTGTCGATGTCCGGCTCGTTGTTGACCCGGCCGGCGGAGACGACCCGCACGGCGCGCAGCCGCATCCGGTCGTTGCCGGGCGCGCGCCGCGGGTCGGCCCAGACGCGCTCGCCGCCGCCGTCGCTCCCCGCCCGGAAGTACTCGGCCACGACCTCCTGCGTCCGCCCTTCGAGCGCGAGTTGGCCGCCCGAGAGCAGCACGGCGCGCGAGCAGAGCTGGTTGACGGCCGTCATGTTGTGCGAGACGAAGAGCACGGTGCGCCCCTCGCGCGCGACCTCGCCCATCTTGCCGAGGCACTTCTTCTGGAAGGCGGCGTCGCCGACGGCCAGCACCTCGTCCACCAGCAGAATCTCCGGCTCCAGGTGCGCCGCGACGGCGAAGGCGAGCCGCATGTACATCCCCGACGAGTAGCGCTTGACCGGCGTGTCGATGAACCGCTCGACCTCCGCGAAGGCGACTATCTCGTCGAACTTCGACCCTATCTCGCGCCGCCGCATGCCGAGGATCGCGCCGTTGAGGAAGATGTTCTCGCGCCCCGTCAGCTCGGGGTGAAAGCCCGTGCCGACTTCGAGCAGGCTCCCGATGCGGCCGTACAGCTCGACGCGCCCCGAGGTCGGCTCGGTGATGCGCGAGAGCACCTTGAGCAGCGTCGACTTCCCCGCCCCGTTGCGGCCGACGATGCCGACGACCTCGCCCGGCGCGACCTCGAACGAGACGTCGCGCAGCGCCCACAGCGTCTCGCCGCCGCCGCGCCCGCCGCGCAGGAGTCCCCGCAGAGGGGCCTTCACCGCGCTCGCCAAAGAGTCGCGCAGCGTGTCGTGAGTCTCGCGCTCGCCGAGGCGGTACTGCTTGCTCAGCCCCTCGACCCTGACAATCGGCTTCATCGGATTCCTAAACGAGGTCGGCGAAGTGTTTCTCCATCCGCCGGAAGGAGAGGGCGGCGACCGCCAGGAGCCCCAGCGTGACCGCGGCCGAGAAGGCGAGCGCGCCCCAGTCGAAGGCGTGCCCGAGCGCCGCCGAGCGGAAGCCCGCGATGACGCCCACCAGCGGGTTGAGCGAGTAGAGGGAGCGCCACCGCTCCGGCACCATGCTCAGCGGGTAGACGACCGGCGAGGCGAACATCCAGAGCTGCACGAGGACGGGCAGGATGGCGGCCACGTCCCGGTAGCGGACGTTTGCGGCCGAGGCCCACATCCCCACCGCGAGCGACAGCAGCGTGACGAGCGCGACGAGCGGCGCGAGCATGAGCAGGTTCCAGGTGGGGGCGACGCCGTAGAAGGCCAGCAGGAGCGCCAGGACGACGAACGAGACGAGGAAGTCCACCAGCCGGCCGCCGACGGCCGCCATCGGGATGATGACGCGCGGGAAGTAGACCTTGGTGATGAGGTGGGAGCTCCCGACCAGGCTGTTGCCGCTGGTGGCGACCGCGCCCGAGAAGAACGTCCACGGCAGCATCGCGGCGAAGACGAAGACGGGGTAGGGCGCGCCGTCCGAGGGGACGCGCGCCAGCATCCCCAGGAAGACCGAGAAGACGACCGTCGTCAGCAGCGGCTGCATGACGACCCACGCCACGCCCAGCGCCGTCTGCTTGTAGCGCACCTTGAGGTCGCGCCAGACGAGGAAGTAGAGCAGCTCGCGGTAGTGCCAGAGGTCGCGCAGCGCGACGAGCCCCGCGGCGCGGCCCGGCTCGATGGTGACCAGGGGGCTCTCCGGCAGCACGGGCGGGGCGTTTTCGTCGGCGGCGGTCGCGTCCTCCGAGTCGCCCAGCGCGGCGGCCGGCTTCAGTACGCTTGCGCTTCCGCTGGTCGTCAAATCCATCAATTCCCTATCAGAAATTTACAGCCTGTTTACGAAGAGGGTCAGTCTAACCGTGGGGCATACGCCGGTCAAGTTGCCCCGGCGCGCGGCGCGGCGACTTGCGCCGCCGCCGAAAGAGAACTCCCCACGGCGGCGCTCTGCGAGAGAGCGCCGCCGTGGGGAGCTTTGGGGTTGTCCACCCGCCCGAGGGGGCGCGGGCTACTGCTGGAGGTCGGTGGCGGTCGGGCCGGTGTCCGTCCCGTTGCCGAGCAGGCGGTTGTTGCCGAACGAGCGGATCGCGCCGCCCGCGAGGCTGAGGCCGTTGCCGGTGTTCCCGGTGACCACCGAGTTGGAGATGCGGATGACGCTGCCCGCGCCGTTGGCCTCTACGCCGTGCGACCCGTTGAAGGTCACCTGGCAACTGTCGATGCTCATCTTCGCGCCGCCCTCGGCCGAGATGCCGAAGGTGGCGTTCCGGGAGGCGACCGAGTTGCTGATCATCCCCTTGACGTTCGCGCCGATGATGACGTAGCCGGTGCCGGGGCCGACTTCGCCGTTCTGCTCGACGCGCACGTTGTCGAGCACGGAGGTCAGCACCGGCGTGCCCGAGGCCGGGAAGACGACGATGCCGCCGCCGCCGTTGTTGCGGACGATGGTGTCCTTGACGTAGAGCTGGCCGCCGCTGAGCGTCCGCCGGTCGCTGATGCCGCGCCCGGCGTTGACGGCGCTGGACTTGAACCCCTGGATGATGCAGTTCTCGACGTGGACAACCTTGCCCGAGATGATGTTGATGCCGACGAGGCCGGACGAGGCGTTGCTGGCGGCCGCGCCGTTGATCGAGAGGTTGCGCAGGCTGACGATGATGGTGCCCGGCGCGCCCGTGGCGGAGTCGTTGATGTTGACGCCGTTGGTGCCCGAGCCGAGAATCGAGCCGTAGCCCTGCCCCTGCGTGCCCTCGATGGTGATGGACTTGGTGATGGTCACCGCGCCGAAGCCGCCCGGGTCGAGCGTGCTGATCTCGCCGTTGGCGGCCGTCTTCGAGATGGCCCCGGCGTAGGTCTTGCAGGGCGCGGTGCGGCTGCACGGGTTGACGTCGTCGCCGACGCCGGAAACCCACGTGCGGGTGGCCTGGGCGCTGGCGCTGGAGGAGGCCAGGGCGATGAATGCCGTAACGGCGAAGGCGGTCAGGGCGAAGCGAAACTTAGTCATTGGGTCTCTCCTTTTCGTAACTCAAAGAGTTGCATGTAATAGCCGGATGCCTAGATAACATCACGTGCCAGGTTCGGCGGCCTCGGGGCGCGCCCGCGCGGGGACAAAACCCGCGCGGGCGGCCGCCGCGCCTGTTACTTGAACTTGAAGAGGGCCGTGTGCGTCGAGCCGTCGTTGAGCGTCACGACGAGCGCGCGGCACGTGCCGGCCCAGGAGCCCTCGGTCTTCCAGTTGTCGTGGTACTGGTCGGAGCTGGCGCTGTAGCTGAGGCTGCTGCCGCCCGACGTCACCGTCCCCTCAAGGTCGGAGATGGGCGCGGTCGTCGAGCAGCTAATCGGCTGCGAGGCCGGCGAGCCGGCGGCGAAGATGTTCAACCCCTTGTTGCCGCTGAGGCTGAACTTGACGGGGATGGCGCGCCCCGCGTTGACCGAGTTCAGCGACGGCAGGTTCGCCACCGGCGAGAAGAAGCCGGTGAAGTTGTAGAGCACGGTCACCGTGAACTGCCTGGTCGTCGTGTTGCCCGCCGCGTCGGTCGCCGTCGCCGTCACGGTCGTCGTGCCGACGTTGAAGACCGAGCCGGAGGCCGGGGTCACGTTGAGCGACGGGACGCCGCAGTTGTCGGCGGCCGTCACCGCGTAGTTGACCGCCGTCGAGGTGGCCGCCGAGTTCGGCGGCAGTTGGACGGTGACGCCGCCCGCGGGGTAGCTGATGGTCGGCGCTTCCGTGTCGTTGACCGTCACGGTGAAGGTCTTGACCGTGGTGTTGCCGGCCGCGTCGGTCGCGGTCGCCGTCACCGTCGTCGTGCCCTTCGGGAAGACAGAACCGGACGGGTGGCTGGTCACGACGCCGGCCGGGCCGCAGTTGTCGGCGGCCGTCACCGCGAAGCTGACGCCCGCCGAGCAGGAGGCGGCGTCGTTCCCGACGACGATGTCGGCCGGCACGCTGAGCGTCGGCGCGGTCATGTCGGCGACCGTGATGGTCTGCGTGTCGCTGGCCGAGTTGCCCGCGGCGTCGGTCGCCGTGTAGGTGCGCGTGACGACGAGCGGGCTCGCGGCCGAGCCCGCGCCGCCGTTGTTCGTCTCGGTCACCGTCACGGCTGGGGGCGCGCAGTTGTCCGCGGCCGTGGCCTGCGACGCGTCGGCGGCCGGGATGCCCGAGGCGCATTCGAGCGTCAGGTCGGCCGGCGCGCCGACTGTCGGGGCCGTCGCGTCGATGACCGTGATGGTCTGGACGGCCGTCGAGAAGTTGCCGGCCGAGTCCGTCGCCCTGAAGGTGCGCGTGATGACGAGCGGGCTGGCGGCCGAGCCCGCGCCGGTGCTCGCGTCGGTGACCGTCACCTGCGGCGCGCCGCAGTTGTCGAAGACGGGGCTGCCGTTGGGCAGCTCGTCGTTGGGGGCGACGCCGTACGCCTGCGACGGGTCGGGCGCGGGCACCTCGCTCAGGCAGGTGTAGGCGGCGTCGGCCGGGGCGCTGATGAGCGGCTTGGTGTCGTCGACGACCGTCACGGTCTGCGTGGCGGTGGCCTGGTTGCCCGCCGCGTCGGTCGCCGTGTAGGTCACCGTCGTCGTGCCGACGGGGAAGTTGTTGCCGTCGGGGCCGTTGCTGGTGACGGTCACGGCGGCGTTGCAGTCGTCGGACGTCGTCACCTGACCCAGTTGGGCGTCGGTCAGGACTACCGAGCACGCGCCGCCGGTGGCGGCTCCCGTCCCGACCTCAATGTTGGCCGGGGCCTGGATGGTCGGCGCGGTGGTGTCGCCGGGGCAGCCGCCCGCGACGACGGTGACCTTCTGCGTGCAGGACGCCGTGCGGCCGGCCGAGTCGAGCACCGTCCAGGTGATGGTCGTCTCGCCGGTCTTGTAGGGGTCGTTCAGGGGCTCGCCGTCGCTGCGGACGCCCTCGACGTGCGCGGCCGGGTCGGACGTCGTCGGCTGGCCGACGTTGACGGTGGCGGTCCCGTTGGGGCTGGCCGTGGCGGTCTTATCCTCCGGGCAGGTGATGGCCGGGGCCGGCGTGCCGACGACGGTGACGATGAAGCTGCAAACGCCGCCGCCCGTCTCGGACGAGACGCTGACGACGTGCTCGCCCACGGGGAGGAACGTGCCGGAGGCCGGCGACGCGATGATCGCGCCGCAGTTGCCGACGCCGTTCGCCGCGCCGAAGCTGACGACCGCGCCGGGCTGGCCGTCCTGCGTGGTGTCGGCGGCGACGGTCATGTCCTCGCGGCAACTGAGCGAGCAGGTCTGCCCGCTGCCGGCGGAGGGCACCTTCGAGCTGAAGCTCGAACTGTTGTTGCCCGGCTCCAGCTCGGCGGTCGAGCTGGAAACGCTCACGCCGTTCGTGAGCACGGAGCCGGACGCCGCGCCCTCGCTGACCGAGTAGGCGAAGACGATCCTGGCGGCCGAGCCCGAGGGCATGCTCGCCAGCGTGCAGCCGGGGGAGCCGCCCCCGGCCGTCGCCGAGCAGGCGAAGCCGAGGCCCGTGCTCTCGCTCATCGAGACGTAGGTCGCGTTCGCGGGGACGGCGTCGGAGACGACGACGTTCGCGGCGTCGTTCGGGCCGGCGTTGGTGACGAAGATTTCAAAGATGCTGCTTGAGCCCGCGCTGACCGCGCCGCCCTGCACGGTCGCCGACTGGCTGACCTGGAGGTCGACGTAGGGCGTCGGGGCGCGGACGGTGAACGTCGCGCCGGTGCGGAAGGACGACTCGGAGGCGTCGGCGATGAAGACCTTCCAGACGCCGCGGTTGTCGACCGTGACGGTGCCGCCGCCCTCGTCCGTGACGAGCGTCGTCTCGCTCGAAGGGAGCGTGAAGGAGAAGGTCTGCGGGTCATTCGTCACGGCGTTGCTCTGGACGACCGAGCCCGTGCGCGCGACCCAGTTGACGCGGCGCGCGGCGTTGCCGTCCGCGCCCAGATGCGCCCCGCTCACCCTGACGCAGACCGTGTCGCCCAGCTCGAACAAGCTGCCAGGCGTGACGCAGTCGGACTCGTAGGTGGTGATCGCCTCTCCCCCCGCCTGCGGGAGCAGGAGGGTCGGCAGCAGCCCCGCGACGGTCGCAGAGGCCGCGGCCGCGCGCCTCTCCGCCCGCCGGTTCGGCGCGGCGGCGGGCGCGGGGGCGGAGGCCGCGGGGCGGTCTGCGCCGCCTCGCGCGAAGATGCGCGACGAGGAGGCCGACGCGGCCGTGTAGAGGCCGGCGGCGAGCAGGCCGAACATGACGACGAAAGCGCCGAGGCGCTTCCCGCGGCTCAGAAGATTAAATAGGGGGCTGCGTAACCGGCGGGTGGAAGTACGTCTTTGGGCGGGGGTCATACCTTATCTCCTTCCGACTATTCGGGGATTGCCGTGTCCCGGTGCGACTGGGGCCCGGCCCGACTGCTCGGGGGCCGTAGGCGTCGGCCGCGTGCCACTGCCCCGGCGCAGAACGCCCGCGGGCTACATGGCACGGGCGTCCGCCGCCGCACCTATATATAAGAGTAAAAACGGAGCGAAGGCCGCTCGAACACCGCCCGGCGCGGGGCCCGGCCGTGACCTGAATCGCACTCGGTCACGTACGGCTCGGCTGGGCGAAGGATGCGTGTGAGGCTTCCTACCTGTGTCCGGTTCTGGCGGGTCGTGCGGCGTCGCGCTCTCCGGAACCGGAGTCCGCGCGGGTGGCCGTGGTGAGGTCAGAGGTAACTCGAAACCGGGGCACTTACTTAACTTAAAAACCGAAGACGATGCCTGTGCCCGCCATGTTCCTCACGGTCGTGTTCGCGACGGCGAGCTGGATGAACGTGGGGAGGACGAAGAATCCGCAGGGGGTTGGAATTTTGACCATCTATTCGTTTTCCTTGTGTACGGGAAAGTTTGGCAGTCAGGGCGGTGGCGGGGCAAGCCGGGCACCTGTTTAGGCTGGAGCAAAGGAAAGACTGATTCGGAGAGCCAGTCGGACAAGCGTTGCGAGCGAGATTTCCTGGTACCACTCCCAACCGTTAGAAGCAGGGAGAGGTTTTATGCTAAATTCGCCGAGTTGTCAATGACTAATACGACTTGACCCGATTTTTTTTCGGCGGCCGCCGCGCCGCCGAACCCCCGCCGCGTGCGGGCCGCCCGCGACCAGCGAATGGCACCCGAGCCACAGTACCAAGCCCCCCGCCTCTCCGTCGTCGTCCCCGCCTACAACGAGGGCGCGACGCCGGCCGCCGCGTCGAGGCGCTGGTGCCGCCGCCCGCGGGCAACAACGTCCTGCTCGTGGCCGGGAAGGGCTGAGGGGCCGGGCGCGCGCCCGGCCGATTGGTTATAATCGAACTTTCAAACGTCTATGGATAACTTAAA
>DASVSK010001071.1:0-2566 GCA_036388135.1 Pyrinomonadaceae bacterium
CGAAGTAGGCCAGCACGACCCCCGCCGGGATGACGACCCCGACCAGCCCCTTCGCCAGCAGCGACGCCCCGACGAAGAGGTAGAAGCCCACGAGCCACGTCCTGCGCCCCGCGCCGCGCTCGATCTCCGAGCAGTAGAAGCAGGCGAGCGCGCCCGTCACCGTCATCGTCAAAATCGTGTCGAAGCTCGACGCGCGCGCGAAGACCAGAAGCCCCAGCGTCGAGGCCGCGACGGCCGCGCAACTCACCCCGAGCCCGCGCAGCCCCTCGCCCGACTCGAACTCCGCGCGCCGCGCGGCCCAGCCCACCAGCAGCACCGTCAGCACGCCCGCCAGCGCCGACCCCGCGCGCGCCGCGAACTCCGTCACGCCGAACAGGCGGTAGGCCACCGACGTCAGCCAGTAGAGCAGCGCGGGCTTCTCGAACCACGTCCGCCCGCCGAGCGTGGGCGTCACCCAGTCGCCGCGCGCGTACATCTCGCGCGCGACCTGCGCGTAGCGCGGCTCGTCGGGCCCGAGCAGCGGCACCGCGCCCAGGCCGTAGAAGTAGACCACGCAGACCGCCGCGAACAGCATGACCCACGCGCGCTTTGCAAGCAGGAAACGTTGCAAGTATAGTCACCCGGAAAAGAAGGCAGTCGGAACAAGCAGACGGTAGACAGTAGTCAGTAGTCAGTAGATTTGGCAAGCGACGTGGTCGCCTTAACTCCGGCCGCCCGCCGGAAAGCCTACGCCCACTGACCGCAGCCCTGACTAACGTGAGCCGCCTGCCGCCTGCCGGCTAATTCTACCGACTACTGTCTACTGACTACTGTCTACTGACTACTGTTTACCGTCTACCCATGAACACGCTACGCACAGCCGTCGTCGGCGTCGGCCATCTGGGCCGCCAGCACGCGCGCATCCACGCCGCGCTGGCCGCCGAGGGCAAATCGAGCTTCGTCGCCGTCTGCGACACGAACGAGGGGACGGCGCGCGACGTCGCCTCCGAGCGCGAGACGCGCTGGACGGCCGACTGGCGCACGCTCGCCGGCGAGGTCGACGCCGTGAGCCTCGCCACGCCGACCGAGTCGCACGCCGAGATCGCCTGCGCTCTGCTCGAAGCCGGCGTCCACGTCCTCGTCGAGAAGCCCATCTCGCGCACGCTCGAAGAGGCCGACCGGATGATAGAGGCGGCCGAGCGCGGACGCGCCACCTTGATGGTCGGCCACCTCGAACGCTTCAACCCGGCGCTCGTCGCGCTCAAGCCCCACGTCCGCCAGCCCGTCTACTTCGAGATTCACCGCGTCGGGCAGTTCACCGCGCGCTCGCTCGACATCGACGTCGTACTCGACCTGATGATTCACGACCTCGACGTCGTGCTCTGGCTCGTCGGCCACGACGTCGAGGTGACGGACGTGCGCGGCGTCGGCCTGCCGGTGCTGACCAACCGCGTCGACGCCGCCAACGCGCGCATCGAGTTCGCCACCGGCGCGGTCGCTAACATCACGGCCTCGCGCGTCGGCACCGAGAAGATACGCAAGATGCGCTTCTTCCAGCCGCACGACTACGTCGCCGTCGACTACGCCACGCGCCACGCCTCCATCAGCAGCCTCGCGCCGCCCAGCTCCACCGGCTCGTGGCCCGGCGTCCAGGTTCGCAACCTCGACATCGTCGACGTCGAGCCGCTGCGCGCCGAGATAGAGCTGTTCCTCGAAGCCGCGCGCGAGGGGCGGCCCGCGCCCGTCACCGGAGGCGAGGGCCGTCAGGCGCTCGCGCTCGCCGAACGCCTCCTCGCGCGCATCCACGAGCACCCGGTCATCGCCGGTTTGAAGATGCAGTTTTAAAGTCTGAGAGCTTACCGGAACACTTTCCCTTTGAAGATGGCCGAACGAACCGAGGGAGTACCCGACGCCGAAATCAACGCGCTGCTCGCCGGGCGCATCGAGGCGGGAGACTTCCCTTCCGCCGTCTACGTCGTCGCGGAGCGCGGCCGCGTCCGCTTCGCCGGCGCGCTCGGCGACGCCGTGCGCGAGCCCGCCAGGCACGCGGCGACGCCCGAGACCGTCTTCGACCTCGCCTCGCTGACCAAGCCGCTCGTGACGGGGACGCTCTTGGCCCTGCTCGTCGAGCGCGGGCAGGTCGGGCTCGAATCGCCCGTCGCCGACTACCTCCCGTGGTTCGGCGCGGACGACAGGCGCGGCGTCAAAGTCCGCCACCTGCTCACGCACACCTCGGGTCTGCCAGCGTGGCGGCCGCTCTACCTGCTCGCCGAGGGCGAGCCGGGGCGGGTCGCCGAAGTCATCGCCTCGCAGCCGCTCGAACAGCCGCCGGGCGGGCGCGTCGTCTACAGCGACCTCGGCTTTATCACGCTCGGCCTGCTGGCGCAGTCCGTCACTTCCGAGCGGCTGGACGCACTCGCGCGCCGCGAAATCTTCGACCCGCTCGGCCTCGGGCGCACCTTCTTCAACCCGGAAAAGTCTTTGCAGACGGGCGTCGCCGCCTGCGAGTCGGGCGGGAACGCTTACGAGCGCGGGATGTGCGAGGCGTCGCCCGGCCCCGACGTGAAGCCGGCCGCGCGCTGGCGCG
>DASVSK010001072.1:0-3391 GCA_036388135.1 Pyrinomonadaceae bacterium
GCCGAGAGGCGCGACGATTTTGTGAAATCGTCGCGCCTCTCGGCTTTCGTCGCCTTCGGGGCCTGGTGGCCGCGCCCCCTCCGCCCCGGCATCGCTACCAGCTACAGCCGTAGCTCCCCATCGACGTCCTGGTCTGTTCGAGCGCCTGCTTGCACCCCTGCGCGAGGCCGGCCTTGCCCTGCGGCGTCTCGGCGGCCTTCTTCCAGGCGGTGCGCATCGCGTCCAGGTTCGCCTTCACCATCGAGCGCGCCGTCTCGGGCACCTTGCTGTTGACGCATGCCTCGTACTTCGCGATGAAGTCGTCGCACTCGGCGACGCCGATCTTGTCGCCCGACGCGGTCGAGCCGCCCGCCGCCGAGCCGCCCGCCGTGTTGGACGCGTTGTCGGACGAGCCGCCGCCGCACGCGAGCATGGTGACCCCCGCCAAGAGGCAGAGGGCGAAGAGGGAAAAGAGTCTGGTCGTCATCGGTCGGTTTTTCTCCTTCGGAAAATCGGGCCGCCCGGGCGGCCCGGCAAGAGACAACTGCGGCGAGGTGTTTTGGAAAGCCCCCGTGTGAAAGGCGAGCTAAGCTAATGCGGCGCGGTCTCCGGCGTCAAGGCCGGGCGGCCCCGTCGAACGGGCGCGCGGGGCGCTCTCTCCCGGACGGCTAGCGCGCCGTCTGCTGCGGCTCGGGCTCGGGGCGGGGCTTCGGCTCGCGACCCGGGGCGCTCTTGAGCTTCTCGAAGTCAACCTCGGCCGAGGGGCTGATGTCGGCGTCCATCAGGTCGGCCATCTTGCGGAGCGTGTACTCGTTCTCGGAGGGGTCGGTCGAGGCGACGCAGTCCGAGGGGATGACGAGGTCGAAGTCGCGCATGTAGGCGTCGTGGGCGGTGAAGAGCACGCAGATGTCGCCGGTCAGCCCGGTGAGGATGAGCGTTTTGGCTTCGAGGTAGTCGAGCAGGATGTCGAGCGTGGTGGAGAAGAAGCCGGAGTGCTTCGGCTTGAGGACGAAGTAGTCGTCCTCCTCCGGGCGGAGCAGCTCGGCCAGCGGCCGGCCGCGCACGTCCTCCTTCAGGCAGTGCTCAAGAATCCGTGTGAAGTCGGACTGCCACTTGCCGAAGTTGTCGTTGACGTAGACGACGGGGACGCCCGCCCCCTTCGCGCGCCGCTTGAGCGCCGAGAGCCGCTCGGCCATCGGCAGCGCGTGGCGCAGGAGCTCGCCGCCGCTCTCGAACTCGAGGTCGTTGATGACGTCGATCAGCAGCAGCGCCACGTTCGACTTGTCCGGCACGTTGCCGTGCAGGTCTTCGTTCTTCGCAGGCATGCGGGTACCCCTTGTCAGGCTCGGTCTGAAATTGTGCGGGGGATGTCGCCGACGATTATGCCGGGCGCGGCAAAGGAGGGGCAAGAGCAGGGAGGAAGTAATTCACATGGGTGGGCAGGATTGACAGGATGGGGATTAAAGATTTGAGATTTCAAATCCTCTTATCCTGTCAATCCTGCCCACCCATGTGAATTCAATTTACCGCCACACGACCCGCGCCGACGGTGCTGTTCAGCTCTGGAAAGCGGGGACGCGGGCCTCGCCGCGGCGTCGCCAGACGGCGAGCAGCGCGCCCATGCCGAGGAGGCCGACGAGGTGGTAGCCGTTGTTGATGAGGTAGAGCCCGAGCGGGCGTCCCTCGAAGATGACCGTCTCCAGGTTCGTCGTCAGGACGAAGCCGAGCCAGAGCCAGAAGCCGGTGAGCATGCCGGTGCGCGCCGTCTCGGCCCCCGTGAACTTGACGAAGTGCGCGAGCGCGTAGGCGAGCACGAGCGAGGAGACGAAGGCCGCGCCGATCTCCCCGGCGTGGCTCGCCGCCTGGACGGCCGCCACCTCCTCGGGCGTCCAGCCCTTGAGCGCGATGAAGGGGCGCGAAAACAGCACGGGCGAGTACCAGAGCGCGCCGAGCACCCAGTAGCCGACGGCCGACGCGACGACGGCCGGGTAGTTGATTCTCATGTTCGACCCTTCTCCTTTCCGTTTCGGGGCGTCGCGCGCCGCGGGGGGCGGCGGCGGGCGAGGCGTCAGGACTCAGGCCCGCGCGCCACTGAGCTTGATGAGCGAGATGGTCGCGCCCGTCGGGTCGTTGATGACGCAGAAGCGGCCGACGTTCGGGATGTCGGTCGGCGGGATGCAGACCGAGCCGCCCAGCTCCGTGACCTGCGCGGCCTTGCCGTCCACGTCGTCGACCGCGACGTAGGACATCCAGTGCGACGGCGCGCCGCCGTACTCCGCCCCCATCTTGTACATCCCGCCGACGTGCTCGCCGCCCGTCACGATCTCCGTGTAGACCATCGGCGCTTCCGAGCCTTCGCACGACCCGGTCGCGTTCGACTCCTTCAGCTCCCAGCCCAGGAGCGTCCTGTAGAAGCTCTGAGCCGCGTCGAGGTCTGTGGTCGCCAGCTCGTTCCAGCAGAAGGCGCCGTTCGCGGGCATCTTGTGTTCGGACATTTTCCTGTCTCCTCTCGGGTGAACCGTTGTTGTAGAAAAACTGTCTCGCGAGGTTGAAAGACGAAAGCGAAAAAGAAGGAAGGCGGGCCCTCAAACATTTGAAAACCCGCCTTCAACCCGCCCTTGTTCGTTCGTGGGAAAATCCGAAGCCCGACCGTGTGGGGGCGCGCGCGGCATCGGCCGCGGCGCTCCGGCGGAGGTCGGGACGCCCCCCTGGCGGGGGACTCCGCCTCTCCTTGCGAGGAGAAAATTGTGTTCCTTCTTAAAGCTGCTCGGCCCTTAAAGAGTCGGGCCACTCACTCTGAAAGATTCGGGCGCTGCCGGCCGCGTCAGTGCGCGGCCAGCCACCCGCTGAACACTTCGGCCTCTTCGAGCTTGCCGCTCCAGCGCGCGCGGTTCTTGCCCGTCAGCGCAAGGATCATCGCCTGGTGCTGGCCGGCGCGGTCGCCGAGCCGCTCGAAGTAGTTGTAGAGCCGGTCGATGCGCGCCACCGATTCGCGCGCGGCCTCGACGTTGCGGAAGTGCAGCACGTTGCGGAAGTAGCGCGTGTAGACGTTCTGCTCCCGGCCCGTCGTCGTGTAGAGGTCGAAGTAGCCGTCGAGGTGCCCCGCCTGCTGCAAGACCTGCGCGACGTAGGAAGGCCGCGCCTTCACCCTGCGCACGATCTCGGCGATGTCCCTCGTGCCGGACTCGAAGAGGGAGACTATCTGCTCCTTCTTCGTCTTCTGATCGGCCGGCTCGACCTCGGTCGTCTCCGCCTGCACGGCCCCGCGAACCTCCGCCTCGTCGGCGTAGTCGAGTTCGAGCGTGAGCGGCTTCATCTCTTCGATCAACTCTTCTGTCGTCATCTCTCTTCACCCCCTTGCCGATGAGCAGTTGTTTAGATGTCCGAGGCGGCGGGCGGTTCGCTTCACGCG